>JADFNF010000020.1 GCA_022563485.1 Fidelibacterota bacterium
AGAAGAGCATCACAATACCGAAAACGATATTGACCACCGGCATGAGGGAACGGTTTTTGTTGCGGTTGAGATAGTTGAGCAGGAAGACGTACCCGCCCAGAATAGTGAGCCAAAATAGGAGCGAACCCTCCATGCCCGCCCACAGCCCGGCAAATTTGTACATGGTAGGCGTCGTGGCGCTGCTGTACCGGGCCACGTACTCCAAGGAAAAGTTACTCACCATGATCTCGTGGATCAGAACGACGGCAGCGGCTATAGCCAGGACCGATCCGACCATGATCCCCCGCCGGGCGCCGACATAAAAGCGCAGGTCCTGTTTGTAGAGGTAGCTCGCGCCCAGCAAGAGCGACAAAAGGCAGAAAAGAAAGCCCAACTGCAGCAGGGTGGAACCCAGCAGCGCCATGGCTATCTACAGGTCCTCGTGCGGTGAGGCGTCCGGGTACGTGAGATCGACCTCATAACGCGATGCGCACTTGGTCATCAGGTTGTCCGCCAGAAAGACCCCTTCGTGGATCCGACCCTCGATGATCACCTCGGCGCCATCGCGGAACATATCCGGCGTGAGGCCCGCATAACGGACGGTCAGACGATCATCATCCTGGAACATGGTAAAGTCAACGTGCAAACGATCCGATGAATAGGCGATAGAACCCTCTTCCACCAGACCGCCCAGCCGAAACCGGTCCTGTTTCCAGGTCCCCTGCTTCTCCAGTAGTTTCTCGATGCTGACATAGGGCACCTCTTCAGCTCCCGTCCCCACGGTAATCCAACCGAAGGTTATCAACGAGACCACCACGATGAGAATCACAAATTTCCTGCGTTGACTTTCCATGGACTCACTCCCAGATAACAAAATCTTAAGACCCGCGGCTCCATTCTCAAGGTCGGCATCCGAACCGATTTGGACCGCAATAATTTACAAACGGGTCTTCTTTGCTGGCGGGAATACCGGGTGAAGAGTTATTGAAGATATGATGAAGGGGCACTAACCTTCATCGCCATATTCGACTTGGTCCATGAGCATGGTTTTCAGTCCGTCAAATCCCTTTTCGCTGTGGACTGCCAACTGCTCCTGAGCTTCACTGCCCTGGGCCAGCACCTCCTCAACCGTGGCTACGCTGCCCTCGGTACCCAGTTCCTCCAGGGAAGGGCGCACGTAGGTTACAAGCTTCTCGATCAGCTCCGCCATGGTGATCACCTGATTGTTGCCCGGATCGGCTACCTTGGCATCAAACCCGAATCGGGTCGCTTTCCAGACGGCGTCATTGAGGAATTCCATTTCAAAATCCTGCTGCAAATGACCGCTCCGGTATTCCCCCGTAATGCGATGGCAAATAGCCTGACTTAACGCCACCAGCATTTCGGTCCGTTTCAGGGAGCGTTGCACATCGCATATCCGGAATTCCACCGTCCCAAAATAGCCGTGGGGCCGGATTTTCCACCAGACCTGCCGGGGAGCATTGATCGAGCCCATGGCCATGTAGGTTTCAAGCACCTCGCAAAAGTGATCGAAGGACCGGAATTTGGCAGGGATGTTGGTCCGGGGGAACGCCCCGAACTGGAAGGTGCGGGCGGAGAGCATCCCGGTATCGTGGGCCTGAAAGAAGGGAGAATTGGTCGAGAGAGCCAGGAGGGGCGCCAGCCATCGCCGAGCGGCGTTGGTGACAGCAATGGCCGTCTCCCCATCGGGAAGGGCTACATGGACGTGGGTAGCGAAAGTAATGTTACGCTGTGCATAATAATGCAACTGTTGAGCCACCCACTGATAACCGGTGGATTCGACAAACTGTTGGTCGTCGGCCAGAGCGGTGGGATGGGTGCCGCTCATGCCGATGCGGAAGTCCAACTCCTTCCCAAGCTCCCGGACACGCCGCCGGTAATGACGGACATGGTCCATGGCTTCAGGCACCGACCTAGCCACGGGGGTGTTGATCTCGATTTCCGACAGGATCAATTCGTAACTGAAACGCTCCTTTTCATCCGGTGAGAGCCGCTCCATGATATCGTCGGCGCGCGTCACCAGATCGCCCGTCTCGGGATGGCAGAGCATGTATTCTTCTTCCACCCCCACCGTAAAACTGCGGCGGTGGCTAAATCGGTCGGAATATTTCGACATGCTAATAGCTGGCCAATGTAACCGGGGTGACCCGGGTCCATTCATGGGGAGTTGTGCTTATGCCCATGTTGGCCTGGTAATCAGCCCTGACAGGATTCGCGCACAGATCGTCACGCCGGATGGGGGCGTCCCCGGCCTCGGCTTAGCCGCACAATACATATATCCGGATGAGTTCATCATCCCTCCTCTATGATCTTATAGTAGTTATGATAACGAGCGATCGCTCAACGATGAGGGAGCTGACCTAACCTGAAACGGCCATCAACGGTATGATTTCCAGCGCGCGTTCGGCAACTTTGACCGGAGTGAGCTGCACCAGCTCCAGCAGCTCATCCCGTGTAGCGTGCTCAATAAAATTGTCTTTTATGCCCAATGACACGACCGGGACGGAGTACCCCTTGGCACTCAGATACTCCCGAATGGCAGAACCGAATCCGCCGGCCAGCATGCCCTCTTCCACGGTAATGATCGGTGCTTTGCCTAGAGCCAGCTGCTCAAGGAGCGTCCCGTCCACAGGCTTGATAAAGCGGGCATTGATCACTGTCGCGTCAACACCATGCTGTTTCGCCAGGCGGGCCGCCGCTTGCTGGGCCACCGGCACCATACTGCCCACTGCGAGTAGTATAACGTCAATTCCATCTCTGATAATTTCCCACTTCCCTTGAGGGATAAACGTCGCTATCCCGTCAGGATCGAAATTAATGCTGCTACTTTTGGGATAGCGGATTGCCACCGGGCCGTTGTATTGCACGGCGCTGAACAGCAGGTCGCGCAGCTCGTCACCGTCCTTGGGGGCGCACACCACCATGTTTGGTATGGAGCGCAGGAGCACCATATCGAACAACCCATGATGGGTGGGGCCATCGGGACCCACCAGTCCCGCCCGGTCCAGGCAGAAAACCACCGGGAGGTTCTGCAGGGCAATATCGTGCATGATCTGGTCGAAGGAGCGTTGGGCGAAGGTGGAATAGAGCACAACGATAGGACGCAGACCCTGCGTCGCCAACCCGCCGGCGAAGGTTACGGCATGCTCTTCGGCAATGCCGACATCATAATAACGCTGGGGATATGCTCGGGCGAAGGGACCAAAGCCGGTGCCCACTTCCATGGCCGCCGTGATGCCGCAAATGCGGTCATCTTCCTTGGCCAATGCCACCACCGTTTGCCCAAAAACCTTGCTGAAATCCGGAGCCAGCTTGCCACCCGGCTTGCCCTCCTTGCGACCCGGCAAACTGTAGTACCGTTGGGAATCGTTCTCCGCTTCCTCCACGCCATGGCCCTTCTGGGTCAACACGTGCACCAGTGTAGGGTAAGGCAATGCCCTGACGCTTTTAAAGACTTTGAGCATGGAATCGTAGTCGTGGCCATCAATAGGCCCGAAATAGCGCAGACCCAACTCCTCAAAAAGGACGCCGGGGGAGATAAACGCTTTCAGCCCCTCTTCGAGGCGATGGAGAAAGGTGCGAACCGCTTTGGTGCCCAGGGGCAGCAGGCCCGCGGCTTTCCACACGTCGTCCCGGATGCGGTTATAGAGTGGATTGGTCACGATCCGCGTCAGGTATTTTGACAGGGAACCCACCGAGGGCGAGATCGACATGCGGTTGTCGTTGAGGACCACCGTCATCCTCAGCTCCTTGAAACCCAGGTTATTGAGCCCTTCGTACGCCAGTCCACCGGTGAGGGCCCCATCCCCAATGATGGCCACCACGTGCCCATCCTCACCCTTGAGGTGATGGGCCTCGGCCATGCCCAGACCGGCCGATATGGACGTGCTGGCGTGTCCCGCGCCGAACACATCGTGCTCACTCTCCGACCGGCGCAGGAAGCCGCTGATGCCGTTCTTGGTGCGCAGGGTCTTGAAACTGTCGCGGCGGCCGGTGAGGATTTTGTGGGCGTAGGCCTGATGCCCCACGTCCCAGACGAGTTGATCCCTGGGGGAGTCGAAAACGTAGTGGAGCGCGATGGTCAGGTCCACCACACCTAGGGGAGAACTGTAGTGCCCTCCGCTCTCACGAACCACCGTTTTGATCAGTTCGGCCACTTCGCTGGCCAGCTGGGGCAACTTTTCCTGGGGCAATTTTTTCAGGTCATCGGGACCGTCAATGTTGGCGAGCAGTGGATAGGGTTGATTCATTACGTGATGGCCCCCAGAAACAGTTCGTGGATGCGGTGGTCACCGGTGAGCTCGGGGTGAAAAGTCACCCCCACATGGCGGCCCTGACGCACAAGCACCGGTTCGCCATCGATACGCGCCAGGACTTCCACACCGGGACCCACTTCCTGGACCCGTGGCGCCCGAATAAAGACGGCGGGAAAGGCATCGGCCCGGCCATTGATGTGCAGTTCCAGGGCCGTGCTGAAGGAATGGACCTGCCGCCCCCAGCTGTTACGGGTCACCGTCACGTCCAGCAGGCCGAGGCTCTGTACACGCTTGTCACCGGGGTCCCGGCACATCAGGATAAGCCCGGCGCAGGTCCCCATCACCGGCCGTTCCCGGGCAAACTCAACAACGGCCTCGCGCAGGCCGCTGGAATCGAGTTGTTTGCTGATGGTGGCCGACTCACCACCGGGGATCACCAGGGCGCTGAGGTTGGCCAGTTGATCCGGGTAGCGGATCGGTTGAACCTGGCAGCCCAGAGCACCCAGCACCTCTTGGTGCCGGGCAAAATCACCCTGTAGGGCCAGGACACCTACTTCGGCTACCAACCGCGCTCCTGTAGACGTTCTTCAGGTGGAATCTCGCTGATGTCCAGCCCCACCATGGCGCTCTTCAGTCCGGCGGACGCCTGGACCAACTTGTCCGGGTCGCTGTAGTAGGTCGTGGCTTCCACCACGGCACGGGCCCGGGCGGCTGGGTCCTCCGATTTGAAGATTCCCGACCCGACAAACACTGTTTCCGCTCCCAATTGCATCATGAGCGCGGCGTCGGCCGGTGTGGCGATACCGCCGGCACTGAAGTTGGGCACGGGCAGCTTGCCGATCTTGGCCACCTGCTCCACCAGGGCAAAAGGAGCCCCCATGCGTTTGGCCTCGGCCATGAGTTGGGACGGTTCCAGGACGGTGAGCCGCCGGATGGCCGACCGAAGGGCCCGCATATGCCGCACCGCTTCCACAATATTACCCGAGCCGGCTTCCCCCTTCGTACGGATAAGGGCCGCCCCCTCACCGATGCGCCGCAAGGCTTCTCCCAAGTCCCGGGCGCCGCAAACGAACGGGACCTTAAAATCGTGCTTGTAAATGTGGTTTTCCTCATCGGCCGGCGTCAACACTTCGCTCTCATCAATAAAATCGACTTCGAGAGACGCCAAAATCTGGGCCTCCACAAAATGACCGATGCGGCACTTGGCCATGACCGGGACTTCCACCGCCGCCTGAATCGCCCGAATCATGTCCGGGCTAGACATGCGGGCCACCCCTCCGTCCTGCCGAATGTCGGCGGGAATGCGTTCCAGGGCCATGACGGCCACGGCCCCGGCGTCCTCGGCTATTTTGGCCTGCTCAGCCGTGGTGACATCCATGATCACGCCGCCCTTGAGCATCTCGGCCAAACCAATCTTGACTTCTAATGATCCTGTTTCCATGGCCCTATCCACTTATTTAAATAATACTATCCACCCGCTGCAAATCTACCAACGGCGCACCTGATCTTGATAGCCATTCTTCAGGCGCTCCAGCCTGGCCCATCCGGCAAGGCGTCGGTCGAAGGGGAACTCTCCGGAGACGTCCACGCCGATGTCGGGCGCCGGTTCAAACGACCGTGAATGCCCCGGCTGGCACTAAGGCCGCGATCCGGTCCCGGACCTCATCAATGAGGTAGTCGGGGGTCGAAGCGCCGGCCGAAATGCCGATCTTTTGTACCCCTTCAAACCACGCCTCCTGTATATCGGCGCTGCCGGTCACCTGATAGGAACGAGGACTCCTCTCCAGGGCCAGTTGGGTCAACCGCTTGGAGTTGGCCGAAGTAAACGATCCGATAATGATTATCACATCCATTTCGGCCGCCAAAGTCTTGATCTGCTCATGATTGCGTTTGGTGGGGAAACAGATGGTATTCACAAAATGCAAGTCAAAAACCTTGGTCATGAGGACACTGATGATGTCCTGGACGTTCTCGATCATCTGGGTCGATTGGCTCACAACGGCCGCCCTTTTCATCTTGCGCAGAGCCCGGGCTTCCTCGGGGCTGGCCACGATGATGGGGCTTGGCACCTGGCTGGCAATCCCGTTCACCTCGTCATGTCCATGGTCGCCGATGATAATGACTTGCCGGCCATCGGCCGATATCCTGCGCACCTCCTCATGGATTTCCCGCACCAGGGGACAGGTGGCATCGACGATCTTGATATTTTTTTTCCGGGCCTGTTCCCATATATCCTCAGTCGTGCCGTGGGCCCGAAATAATACCGGTGAACCGTCGGGAACTTCATCCAGGGACTTCACCACCTTCGCCCCGGCTTCCGCCAAATCCCGGACCACCTGCTCGTTATGGACGATATCCCCGAGCATATACACCGATCCATAGGTCCGGGCGGCCTCATAGGCCATATTAACGGCGTCCCGCACGCCAAAACAATAGCCGGCATCTTTTGCGACGGTAATTTCGATCACATCAGCCCCATTTTCATCAGACCCTGGCCGGCGCGATGCCCACCTGTTTCTGGTATTTCCCCTTCCGGTCCTTATAGGATACGGCACAGACCCCGCTGCCTTCAAAAAAGATCACCTGGCAGAGCCCCTCGAAGGAATATATCTTGGCCGGCAGGGGGGTCGTATTCGAAATCTCCAGGGTGACGTGCCCCTCCCACTCCGGCTCGAACGGGGTCACATTCACAATGATGCCGCAACGCGCATAGGTGGACTTGCCCACACACAGGGTCATGACCTCCCGAGGGATACGGAAGTACTCCACACTACGGGCCAGGGCAAAACTGTTGGGCGGGATAATGCACACGGGCCCCTTGAAATCGATAAAGGAGTTGTTGTCGAAATCCTTGGGATCCACAATACTGTTATTGACATTGGTGAAAATCTTGTACTCATCGGATACACGCAGGTCGTAGCCGTAGGATGAAATGCCGTAGGAAATCACCCCGTCATTCACCTGGCCCGGCTCAAACGGCTCAATCATGCGGTGCTGGGTGGCCATCTCTTCAATCCAGGTATCAGGCTTAACTCCCATCGGCTTCAGCTCCACTATCGGCGTGGATGAGATCGACTTTGGCCTGCAGCAGGGGCAGCAACAGGCCCACGACCTCTTCCCACGGCCGGTTGACCAGAGCGCCTGAGGCGTAGGCGTGACCACCTCCGCCCAACTTCTTGGCCACATCGCTGATCGCGAAGGTCCCCTTGCTACGCAGGCTCACCTTGGTCTTCCCCGGCTCCACCTCGGTCAGCAGGGCCGACGCTTCCACATCCTTGATGGAGCGAATAAACTCGGAAAATCCATCCACATCCTCCACGGTGGCCCCGGCCTGCATGATGCGGTCTAAAGTTAATACGCACCAACCGATATGCTGGTCCTCGGAGTATTCGATGTGATCGATCAGCACCCCCAGGAGACGAACCTGCTTGTGAGTTCGCTGCTCGTAGACCCGCTTATGAACGAAATAGGGTTTGACACCAGCCTTGAGCATATCAATGGCCATCAGATGGGCCCGCTCGTCTGTGTTGTCATATTTAAACGAGCCCGTATCCGTCACCAGCGCCGTGTAGAGCGCCAGGGCCATGGTAAGGGTCACTGGCTCGGGACGGTGGGTCTTGAAATATTGCCACAGCAAAGTTCCCGTGGAGGGGGCGGAATAGTCCAGTATAAGGTGGGCATAGGGCGATTTACCCCCCGTGGATTCATATCCGAGTTGGGGATGGTGGTCAATGGAGGCCAGCACCACCTGGTGGCGGACCAGGTCCTGCCCCACCGTCCGTAACCGGCGGAAGTCACCCAAGTCAAAGACCACGGCCAGATCGCAACCGGCCAGCCAGGCTTGGTCACGGTCCCTATCGTACAGCTCCAGCCAACCGTTGGGATCGAGAAAATTGTACAGGACGGGCGCGGCGGTGCAGTTGAGAATCCGGCAATCCTTGCCCAGAGCCTTGAGGTTTTCGCATAGGGCCAGCTCCGACCCCAGGCCATCACCATCGGGGTTCTCGTGTGTCGACAGGAGGATCCGGTTGGATCCCATCAGAGCCTGGTGAAACGCCCGCCAGGCAGCCTCCAGGTCTTGGGTGACAAGTACGGGCTGAGCGGTCGTATCAACCGTCACGCTAACCTCCAGGAGTTCCCCGGGACCAATGGAAGAAATTGATCTGCATAAGTTATAGGAATCATGGCTGAGTGCTGGCTTTATCAGGTTGCAATTTAAGTTCGGATCGGGAGGTTACCAAGCAGGACTGCTATGGGGCAGTGGCCCGGTCTAACCCACCTGGCACGCGCGACAGGTGCAGCGGCAGGGCCGTGCACGGCTCGTTCAGTAGTCAATGCCCGGTTGGGCCTTGATCCCTTGCTGGTAGGGGTGTTTGATTTCCTTCATCTCCGTCACCAGATCGGCCGCCTCGATAAGGAATTCAGGGGCTCCCCGGCCGGTGATGATGAGGTGGACCTGCCTGGCACGGGCAGCGATGACCCGCTGAACGGCCGCTGCATCGATGAGGCCCGTGCCGTACGCCACGCTCAGTTCATCGGCAATCACCAGCTCGTAGGCGCCACTTTCCAGCTTGGCAACCAGCAGGTCGACCGCCTCGGCAGCGGCCTGGCGGTGGACCTCCTCCGGCTGATCATCGTCCAGAATCTTGTAGAACCCGGCCCCCATGCGGTGCAGCTCAAACCGATCCCCCAGGGAGGCGATGCTCTTCATCTCGCCCGATTTCCAGGTCCCTTTGATGAACTGCACCATACAGATCTTCCAGCCATACCCCAGGGCCCGGAAGGCGGTCCCCAGGGCGGCGGTGGTCTTGCCCTTGCCGTCTCCGGTATAGACCAGCAGCAGGCCGTTGCGCTTGGGATTTGTCATAGTAAGAGTGTACCACAAAGGGCACAGAGAAATCTATTGGTCAGGGCCATCGACCCATCGGCAATTACCATCCTACAGGAACTGTACATTGAAGATTATTAACCTAATCCCAGCTCTGCGAACTCTGTGCGCTCTGTGGTTAACAAAATCCCTCTGTGTGTTCTCTGTGGTTTTAAAACAGGCTCCCGGCAGCGGCGATGCTGTTCTTTACCAGACTCATGGGGAACAGCCCCAGCCCCAGGGCCACCAGCACCACCAGCAGCAGGACGGGGACGATGAAGGCGGGCACCGCAACCGCTGATTCATCAGCTGGCTCCTGCATATACATGGCCACCACGGGACGCAGATAGTAGTAGACCGAGATCAGGCTGTTGACCACCGCGATGATAACCAGCCAGGTATAGCCCTCGTCAATGGCGGCACTGAAGATGAAAAACTTTCCAAGGAACCCGGCCGTGGGCGGGAATCCCGCCAGGGACAACATGATCAGGGCAAAGACCCCGGCCAAGTAGGGGCTGCGCCGGGCCAGGCCCCGGTAACTGTCCATGTCCAGTCCCGATTCATCCTCGCCCTCGATAAGTGACACGATGCCGAAGGCCCCCAGGGTGGTGATGGCGTAGGCCGCCAGGTAGAACAGCAGGGCAAAGGCGCTGTCGGCCGAACCCACCATGATGGCTATCGCCAGGTAACCGGCGTGGGCCACACCGGAGAAGGCCAGCATACGCTTCAAGTTGTCCTGCCGCAGGGCAGTGATATTCCCCACCGTCATGGTGATGGCGGCCAGGATCCACAAGATGCCCCACCAGTGCTGTGTCGTAAAGGCGAACGCGGTGGCGATGACCTTCAAAAAGGCGGCGAATCCGGCCACTTTGGGACCGGTACTGACGAACGCCGTGATAGGGGTAGGCGCCCCTTCGTAGACATCCGGCGCATACATATGGAACGGGACCAGGGCCACCTTGAAGGCAAACCCGATGATCAGCAAGCCGAAGCCGGTGACGGTCAAGGCCATGGACAGCTGCTCTCCGGAGCCGATGGCCAGGCGGATGCCGTCATAGTGAGTGGTGCCCGTACTGCCATAGATCAGAGCGATGCCAAACAGGAAAAATCCGGTGGAGAAGGCCCCCAGCAGCAGGTATTTCAGGCCCGCTTCATTGGATCGCACCCGGTTGCGATAGAACGCCACCAGGATATACAGGGAGACCGACAGCAGCTCCAGCCCGAGGAAGGTTATCGTCAGGTCGTGGGCCTTGGCCATGAACATCATGCCGACAGTGGCAAAGAGGGTCAGGGCGTAGTACTCCCCCCGCTCTTCCAGAGTCCTCCGCAGATAGGGGACGGAGATGAGCAGGCTGCCGGCCGCCGTGGTCAGAAAGAGCACGTTGAAAAACCGGGTGAAGAGGTCCACGGAGATCATCCCCGCGTAGAATTGGCCCTCTGACGGGACCGCAAATTCGAGGCCCAACGCCAAGCCAACCCCCCCCAGGGCCACCCAGACAAACCGGGCTCTGGGAGGCTTACCCATCACCTCCAGCAAAAGGAGTCCCAGGGCGGTGACCGTCAGGACCAACTCGGGCAGGGTGCTGAGAATGTCGGCTGCGTTCATCGGTCTTTACTTACCCGCATACGGGATGACCATCACGGGACAAGGTGCATGTCGCACCACGTGTTCGGCCACCGATCCGAGCAGGTGTTCCACCAGCCCCGACCGGCCGTTGGTGCCCATCACGATCAGCATGGATTTCAGCTCCGGTAGCTGATCACCGATGTCCTGGGCCACTTGTACGATCACCTCATAGGATTTACCCTCGCGAATCAGGTGTTTCACCTTGATGTCCTCGATACCCACGGCCGTCACCAGTTCCCGCATTTGCCCTTTGGCCTTGACGGCCACCTGCCTGAACCGCTCCTGCATCTGTTCGACGCTCACCCGCAGCATGATCATTTCGTCCTTATCCATAAACTCCTCGTGGACATTGAGAATGGTCAGCTGCGCATCGTACTTGGCCGCCATATGGACGGCGACCCGCAGGGCTTCATCGGACCGGGGGCTGAGATCCGTGGCGCATAGAATTTGACCGAACATGGCAACTACCTCAAAAATACAAACGTTACGAGAATAAACACCGGAATCAGAATGACCCCTGACCAGAGCATAAAGCCGAAGAAACTGGGCATGGGAACCTTGTTCTCCTCGGCAATGGCGCGTACCATGAAGTTGGGGGCGTTACCGATATAGGTCATGGCGCCCATGAAGACCGCGCCGACGGAAATAGCCACCAACAGGCCCTCGAAGGTCTGCAGGCGAACCAGCAGCTCACCGGAAAAATCACCCCCCGCCAGGAACTGGCTCACCTCCCCCTCGGTCAGGTGCAGCTTGCCCAGGGCCGTATTGAAGAACGTGAGATAAGTGGGGGCATTATCCAGGAAACTGCTGAGAATGCCGGTCACCCAGAAATAGTGCCACGGCTCCACAACCCCATCGATCATTGCACCGAGGGCCCCTTCCGAACCGGCCCGCAGGATCGCCAGGGCCGGGATGATGGTGATGAATATGCCGGCAAACAGATAGGCCACCTCCAGAATGGGTTCCCAGGTGAAGCCGTTGGACTTGCGCAGTTCATGGCTGGTGGTCTTCATCGACAGCCAGAGCATCACCACGATACCCCCATTGCGAATGTGGTCCTGCCAGGGGATATGCACCCCCAGGATAACCGTATCGGCCAGTTCCACCGTGCCGCTCATCAGTACCAGGCCCAGGACACCTCCGAGAAAGAGAAAGTTGTGCATGCCCTCCAGACGGATGGGGTCATCACCGGCCACGCCCGGAGGTGTATCGCCGTCGCGTTTCATCAGGTAGCTGTCCAGAGCATAAAACACGGCCAGCAGGATGACGGCCACAAAGCCCATCATGGGGAAAAGTCCCAGGGTCCAGAAGAAGGGCACCCCGTGGATAAACCCCAGCAGCAGGGGCGGGTCACCCAGGGGTGTGAGGGAACCGCCAATATTGGCCACCAGGAAAATAAAGAAGATGATGATATGCTGCTTGCTGGTCCGCCAGGCGTTGGCCCGGATGATCGGCCGGATGAGGAGCATGGCCGCCCCGGTGGTGCCCACCCAGCTGGCCAGCAGAGTGCCGATGAGCAGCAGAAGCGTATTGACCACCGGGGTGCCCACCAGGCGGCCCTTGAGCACAATCCCGCCCCCGATCGTGAACAGACCCCACAGGACAATAATGAAGGGAACGTAATCGATGAGCACGATGTGAACGATCTCGTGGAAGGCCTCACCCCGAAAGGCAAACAGGAACGGCAAGGCAAACAGCGCGGCCCAGCCAGCGGCGATCTTCCCGAAGTGGTGGTGCCAGATCTGGGGCGCCAGCAAGGGCATGACTGCGATGGACAGCAGGATACCGACGAATGGGATCATGCTCCATAGGGGCAGCACATGACCCAGTTGTTCCCCGCCGGCCCCCGCCTCACCGGCGGCCATTGCTAACCCCGGGATCATGACTGCCATGAACAGAGCAACCCAGCTCGGCTTCCTTGCCCGATGATCATCCTGTCGTCGTACCTTATTCAATTCATCTCCTTCTCAATCATGATCAGCTGTTCATCAACCAGCTCAGCCGCCGGGACCACCGGTCCATGGGCGGTTTGGTAGGTCACTACCAGGCGCCGTACCGCTGGTTCGATCCGGCTTAAAAAAGGTTTGGGATAGACACCCAGCACGAAAATCAGGGCCAGAATCGGAACCATCACGGCCCATTCCCGCCGGCTGAGGTCCGCCAGTTTGGGGGCAGCTTCATCCCGGGATGCCTGCAGTATTGCGCCGGGCGGGCCGTAGAAAACACGGTGAACCATCCATAGCAGATAGACTGCCGAAAGAATCACGCCCAGGGCCGCCAGAATGGCCGCCGTGGGCTGCGTTCCATAACTCCCGACGATAATCAGAAACTCGCCCACGAATCCGTTGAGTCCGGGCAGGCCGATACTGGCGAGGGTCACAATGATGAACACCACACTGTAGTGGGGCATCACCTCGGCCAGTCCACCATAATCGGCGATCTGGCGGGTGTGGGTGCGCTCGTAAAGCATGCCCACCAACAGGAACAGGGCCCCGGTAGACAAACCATGATTCACCATCTGAATGATGCTCCCTGACACTGATTGCAGTGACAGGGCGAAGATACCCAACACCACATACCCCAGGTGACTGACGCTCGAATAGGCCACCAGCTTCTTGATGTCGGTCTGGACCAGGGCCACCATGCCGCCGTAGATGATGCCGATCACTGCCAGGCCGACGATCCACGGGGTGAATTGAGCGGTGGCCTGGGGGAAGAGGGGAATGCAGTAACGCAGGAAGCCATAGCCCCCCATCTTCAGGAGCACGCCCGCCAAGATCACTGACCCGGCGGTGGGAGCCTCCACATGGGCATCGGGCAACCAGGTATGAAACGGGAACAGGGGTACCTTGATGGCAAAACTGAGGGCGAATGCCAGAAACAGCCAGGTCTGCATCGATGCTGAAAGGGTCAAGCTGGTCAACTCAAGGTAATTGGTGGTATAATGCCCCAACTGCACTTTGCTCAGACTGTACAGCACCAGTATGGCCACCAGCATAAGCAGGCTCCCAAACATGGTGAACAGGACAAATTTGATCGCGGCATACAACCGCCGCTCCCCGCCCCAGATTCCAATGAGGAGGTACATGGGAATGAGCATCGCCTCCCAGAAGACGTAGAACAGGAACATGTCCAGGGCCGCGAAAACCCCCAGCATCCCGGTCTCCATGACCAGCAGAGACACCATGAACCCCTTGACCCGGTCGTTGATGGCCACCTTGGAGGAGAGGATGGCCACCGGGGTGATGAAGGTGGTCAGTAGGACCAGCAGCAGACTGATTCCGTCGATGCCCACGTGGTAACTGATGCCGTAGTTGGCGATCCACTCAACCTTCTCAATGTACTGGAAATGATCATTGGCGCTGAACCCTGTAAAGAGCAGCAGGGACAGGCCGAAAGTGACCAGGGAGGTCCCCAGGGCCACCTGCCTGACAATGGCCCGCTGGCTCTCCTTCAATAGGATGATGATCCCCGCTCCGGCGGTGGGCAGGAAAATGATCAGGGATAATAGGTGTTGCTGCAGCCCGTCCATCAACCCATGGTGATGTAAAGCATAATGAAGATGACACCGAGCAAAATGAGGGAGGCATAGTGTTGAATCAGGCCGCTTTGCAGCTGGCGAACCACCCCGCTCAGCCGAGCTATTGACCGGGCGCTGGCGTTGACCAACCCATCGATCGCCCGCACATCGAACCAGTTCCAGCACAACCCCGACAACTTCTGAAACGGCCGCACCACCACCGCCTGGTAGAACTCATCCACATAGTACCTATTCCTCGAGAGACCATATAAGGGCCTGAGCCGCCGGGCCAACTGCTCGGCCAGGGCGGGCTGGACCCGGTATATCCGGTAGGCATAGTAGACACCACCCAGGGACACCACCGTGCTGACGGCCATCAGCAGGAGTTCCAACGGACGGGTGTTGGGCGCGGCCGCGATGGCCGTATGATAGGAGATCACCACCGGTGCCAGGAAATGGTGAAACCGGTTGATCCCCCCCAGGGCCTCTGGAATACCAACGTAGCCCCCTAATATGGCCAGGTAGGCCAGGAGGGTCAGGGGAATCGTCATGACCGAAGGGGATTCATGGGGTTGGGTATCGCCCGGCCACCGGGCCGGGCCATGAAAGACCAAAAAGTAAAGGCGGAACATGTAGAAAGCCGTCAGTCCGGCGGTCATAATGCCCAGGAGCCAGATCCAGTTCACACCATCATGCCAGATAAACGCGCCCCAGAGAATTTCATCCTTGCTGAAGAATCCCGACAGTCCCGGTATTCCGGAAATGGCCAACACCCCGATCAGCATGGTCCAGTGGGTACCGGGCATGCGATGCTTCAGGCCGCCCATTTTCCCCAACTCCTGCTCACCGTCCAAGCCGTGGATGACACTTCCGGCCCCCAGAAACAGCAGGGCCTTGAAGAATGCATGGGTCATGAGGTGAAAGATGCCAGCCGAAAAGGCTCCCACCCCCACAGCCATGAACATGTACCCCAGCTGACTGATGGTGGAATAGGCCAGCACCTTCTTGATGTCGGTCTGGGTCATGGCGATGGTGGCGGCCAGGAAGGCCGTCAGGACCCCAATGGCGGCTACGGTGGCCATCGTGGTGGGGGCCAGGCTGAACAGCAGACTGTTGCGGACAATGAGGTAAACCCCGGCGGTTACCATGGTGGCGGCATGGATCAGCGCCGAGACCGGGGTCGGCCCGGCCATGGCATCGGGCAGCCAGACAAACAGGGGAATCTGCGCGGACTTGCCGATGGCCCCCACCAACAGCAACAGGGTAACTATCGTGAAGAAGTTGGGTCCCACCAGCGCTCCTTCAGCCTTACCGGCCATCTCGCTCATGCTCAGGGTCCCAAATTGGTGAAACAGAAGGACCATGGCGATAATGAAACCGGCGTCGCCGATACGGTTGACGATAAAAGCTTTCAGCCCGGCCCGGGCCTTGGCCTCATCCGCAAACCAGAAGCCGATGAGCAGGTAGGAGCACAGGCCGACCCCCTCCCATCCCATGAACAGGAGCACCAGGTTATCGGCCAGGACCAGATTGAGCATCATGAAGGTGAACAGGTTCAGGAAGGCATAATACCGCCTGATACCTGGATCGCCCCGCATGTAGCCCAGGGAGTAGATATGGATCAGCAGCCCCACGCCCGTTATCACCAGCGTCATGACGGCGGTGAGGGGATCGAAACGGTACATCACGTCGATGTTCAAATCACCGACGGGAATCCAGGCAAACAGCAGTTGGACGAACAGGCGGTCCTCAGCCGGGCGAGCCAGCAGACCGAGCAGTAGTTGGGCACTCACCAGTAAGGAACCCAGGACGGCCAGGGATGCGATCAGGCCGCTCTGTCGCTCCGATATCCAGCGCCCGAGCAGGCCGTTGACCAAGAAGCCGACCAGGGGAAAGAGCGTGATGAGGTACAGGGTATCGCTCATCAGTGCTTCAGCTCGTGGATCTCGGACAGATCGGCGGTGCGCAGATTGCGATACAGGGCGATGATAATGGCCAGACCCACCGCCACTTCCGCCGCCGCCAAAGTCATGATGAAAAAGACAAATACCTGCCCGTCCACACTGCCGTGGTAACGGGAAAAGGCGACAAAGGCCAGGTTCACCGCATTGAGCATGATCTCAACACTCATGAAGACGATAATGGCGCTGCGCCGGAACAGGACCCCCACGACGCCAATGGTGAACAGCAGCCCTGAAATCGCAATGATATGGTGGAGGGGGACCACCACGGTTAAATCTTCTTTTTCGCTAAAAAGACCGTACCGATCAAGGCTACGGTCAGCAGGAGGGAAGCGAGCTCGAAGGGCAGCAGGTAGCGCGTAAAGAGAGCCTCGCCCACCTGGCTCACGCTCCCGATCTGGGTGGGTGGGACTTCGCTGGGGGCCAGGAGCGCCAGGGCGCTGCGACCCACCAACAGTAGGAACAGCCCGATAAAAACCAGGGCCAGGGCGCCAAACCACCAACTGCCAATCCTGAATACCCGCGGCAGGCTGGGATGATCGGCGTCAGATTGGACGTTCAGAAGCATGACCACAAACAGGAACAGGACCATGATGGCCCCGGCATAGACCAATACCTGTAGGGCGCCGATAAAGTAGGCCTCCAGCAGAAAATAGATGGCTGCCAGGTTGGCAAAGCCAAAGACCAGGGCCACCACGCTGTACATGGGGTTGGGGTTGAGCACCACGAACAGGCTTGCGCCCAGTAGACCGACGGCAAACAGATAGAACAGGCTGGCGGTCATCGCCGAGGCTTACCCATGAGGGCGACGGGTCTTAAACCGCAATCCGGCATGAAAAGTCCATATTTCCGCTGCATAGTAATGGCCGGCTCCTGCTTCCCCTACTGCCCGATTCCCGTGGCGGGTCCCTTCCCACTCATGTGGGAATCGAGATCGCCTCACCCCGGTTCTGCCGCCGGTACACGTTGCCCTTGGAGGTGACGTCATAAACCTTCAGCAGTCCTTCCTTGTCAATGATGAGATGGTCCCGGGTGTAGCCGGCGAAATCGTAGATCTCAGTGAGCTCGATGGCATCCTTGGGACAGGCCAGCTCGCAGAATCCGCAAAAGATGCACCGCAGCAGATCGATCTCGAATTTGACGGGGTAGCGCTCCTCCCCCTCCTCCCACGGCGTAGCCGATGGGGTGATATCGATACAGTGGGCCGGACAGGCCGTCTGGCACAAGTCGCAGGCCACACACTTGATGCGCCCATCGGCGTTCTTGTTCAGCCGATGCAGCCCCCGGTAGCCCTCCTGGGGAACGTATTTCTGCTCGGGATACTGGATAGTATCCTTCCGCTTGAACAACCGGGTAAAGGTGATCAGCAAACCCTGCATCATCGCCGGCAGATAGAACCGGTCCCAGAATTTAGGCTCATAGGTTCGGACAACCGTCGCCATCACGCCCTCAGGGTCAGGAACAGGCCCGTCAGGAAGACATTCACCAGACCGAGAGGCAACAGCACCTTCCACCCCAAACGCATGAGCTGATCGTAGCGAAATCGGGGAAAGGTCCAGCGCACCCAGATGTACAGGAAGAGGAAAAAGCCCATCTTGAATAGAAAAGCCAGTACGGAGAGTACCACGCCCCAGCCGCCCAGGGCCATTTCATCGACAAAGGGCACATCCCAGCCGCCCAGGAAGAGGCTGACCATAAACGCCGAAGCGGTGATCATGTTGGCGTACTCGGACATGAAAAACATGGCAAACTTGAAGCTGGAGTACTCGGTATGGTACCCGCCCACCAACTCCTGCTCGGCTTCGGTGAGGTCGAAGGGCAGGCGGTTGGTCTCGGCAAACATGGCGATGAGAAAAATCAGCGCCGCCAGGGGCTGCTTCCAGATGTTCCAGCCGGTGTCCTGCTGGTACGCCACGATCTCGCCGAGGGTCAGCCCGCCGCTGATCATCACCACCCCGATGATGGCCAAACCCATGGCCAGCTCGTAGCTGATCAACTGGGCTGAAGCCCTCAGCCCCCCCAGGAGGGGATACTTGCTGCCCGAGCTCCACCCGGCCAGCACAATCCCGTAGACTCCCACCGACGTCAGGGCCAGGATATACAGCAGGCCGATGTTGATGTCCGCCACCTGCAGCTTCACCGTATGTCCGGCGATTTCAAGGGGCGCCCCAAAGGGGATCACCGCGAAGGTCATGAGGGCCGGTATCATGGTGATGACCGGCGCCAACAGGTAGATGTGCCGGTTGGCGTGCGAGGGAATGAGATCCT
>JADFNF010000184.1 GCA_022563485.1 Fidelibacterota bacterium
CTCCCGGATGGGTCGTTATTCACCCATCCGGGCATCCTGCTGCCGGAGAGCCAGAACCACATCTTTTACGACGTCGCCGAGGATATCTTTTTTGGACAGCAGGACCTGTGCGATGTGCAGGTCGGCCTCACGGGGACCTTCGCCCTGCTCATGGGCTTCGCCTTCGGTTATCCGCCCCTGTTTGACACGCAGGCGGGGGAGACCGGGGTGGGCGTCTTTGGACTCATGGACATCGGCTCCAACAACGGCCAGGGGGTGATCCCGGCCCCGCCGACGGCCTGGACCCGGTTGCGCCTCGGCTGGGAGTCGTCCGTGGAGCTGGAGGGTGACATCACCCTGGCGGCCCGGCACCTGGTCCAGGGACAGATCGGCCGGATCAGTTTGAGCACCGATGAGTACCTGCTGGTGGAAAACCGGCTGAACTGGGTCCTGCCAGGGGTGGATATGGATAGCCTGCGGTTTCGCAACGCCCTGGAATCGGACGGTGGTTTCGGCCTTACCCTGCCCCACTATTTTGACTATTTGGTGGACTCGACCGGCGTGGGAACGGCAGCGAGCGGGGTGATCACCACCGTGCCCAACTACGATATGGGACTGCCCGGCAGCGGCCTGCTGATCTGGCACGTGGACGACTCCCGCATAGGCCCCACTGCCGGGGGCATCAACAACGACCGCAATGCCCGGGCCGTGGCCCTGGTGGAAGCCGACGGCGCGGTGGATATCGGCTTTCCCACCACCGCCCTGATCAACGACCCGGTCCAGGGCTGGCGCTGGGACCTGTGGTATGCCGGGAACGAGGCTTTCTTCGTGGCCAATCCCGACCGCCGGGCCAACAACCCGCTGGGGTTGCTCAGCCTCGATTATGACACCTTTCCCTCCACGGCCCTGAACTCCGGGGCCGCCAGCGGTGTGGCCCTGGTGAACATAGGCCCTGCAGGCCCAATGCTCAATCTCACCGTTGAGGACGCGGTCAACGTCACCCGTTTGCCTGAGGGTAGCCGGTTGCTGGGGTATAACGGCCAGGACTATATTTACGCTCTGGGGGATTCGCTCTGGCTGGGCGATCAACCGGTCGCGGCTCTGAGCGATAGTGTACACCCCCTTATCATCAGCGAGCACGATGCGGTGTTAAACCCAGGTGAGGGGTTCTGGGGGCTGACATTGAAGAACCCCGGTTATCTGGCCCAACGGTTTCTGCCGGGTGGGTCTCTGGAATTCTCGTTGGTAGACACGGTCCAGGTAGCCGCCAGCGTTACCGTGCCATCGGTTTATCCCTATTTTGATGCCGGCAAACTGACCATTTGGGTGGAGCACGACCCGGTGCCTCCGCCCCCCGATACAACCCTCATCCGCTACCTGCCATCGCCCTTGCCCGTTATAGACCCTAATCCCTATCTACAGCTATCCGAGGGGGACATTGATGGGGATGGGACCGATGAGGAGGTTGTGGTCGATGTGCGGCCCCCTGGTACCTTGACGGTAAGCAATGCCAACAGAATTGTTTTGGATGGATTCCCCGTGGAGGGCGATTTTAAAGGTGTGGTCCTCATGGCCAACCTCACCGGCGACATCCGACCCGAGCTGGTGGTGGTGGAGGGCGGGGATCTCGCCATCTACAGCCCCGAAGGCCAGCTGCTGAGCCGCCTGGGATTGCACACGACCCCGGGCGAGCTCTTCTTGCTGCAAACCTCCGATGGGCGGCGGGTGGCCCTGGCCAACGGCGACCGGCTCCACTGGTTCGAGCCGGATGAGCAAAACCCCCAGTGGGTGACCCCTCAGGGGCGGCACTCCCGAAGCAGGACCTCCCTCAACGACGGCATCGTGAAGGTCGCTCAGCCCCAGGTGCTGGATAAGGCCCGGGTCTACAACTACCCCAACCCGGTGACCGGCGGCCGCACCCGGATACGTTTTTATACCGGTGAGGCTGACCGGGCCACCATTCGCATCTACACTGTCGATGGGCTGCCGGTGGATCAGGTGGAACTGACGGACCTGGCCACCAACGGCTACAACGAATGGCTCTGGGAGGTGGGGGACAACCCCTCGGGGCTGTACTACGCGGTGGTGGAGGTCCAGGGCGCCGAAAAGGTCTCGGCATTGGTGAAGATCGCAGTGGTCCGTTGAGGATGGCCCGCCTGGGGTTTCGCCGGGTCGTCGCCATCACCGCTTTGATGGGCGTCCTGTGGGGGCAGGGGTGGTATAATCATCCCGAGCTGGAGTGGGAGACTTTTGAGACCGAGCATTTTTTGATCCATTTCCACCAGGGGACCGAGCGCTCGGCCAGGGAAGCTGCCACCGTCGCCGAAAAAATCTACGGTCCCGTGACCCGCATGTACCAGCATGAACCGGCGGCCAAGACCCATCTGATCATCAAGGATGTGGACGATGATTCAAACGGTCTGGCCTACTTTTTCGATAACAAGATTGAGATTTGGGCCCGGCCCCTGGACTACGATTTGAGAGGCAGCCACCGGTGGATGCAGGACGTGATCACCCACGAGTTCGTTCACATCGTCCAACTGGCCACAGCCATGAAGTTTACCTCCCGGGTCCCGAGTCTCTATTTTCAGGTCATCGATTACGAGGACGAGAAGCGGGAGGACGTGCTCTACGGCTATCCGAATGTGATTGCCTCTTACGCCTACCCCGGTGTGAACATCCCACCCTGGTTCGCTGAAGGGGTCGCCCAATACATGTACCCCGGCGCCAACTATGACTTTTGGGATACGCATCGGGACATGATTGTGCGGGACCGGGTGCTTAACGGCAACCTGCTCAGCCTGGTCGCCATGAACACCTTTGGCAAGCGCGGCATAGGGAACGAAAGCGCCTATAACCAAGGATTTTCCTTCGTCAGCTACCTATCCGATAGGTTCGGTGTCCAGGTGCTGGAAAAAATCTCCCGGCGCATGTCGGCCCCCCTGTCGATTTCCATCAGCCGGGCCATGAAAAAAGCCACCGGAAGCGATGGGCGTCAGCTCTATCGGGAATGGAAGGGGCAACTGGAGAGTCGTTACGATCATGAGATGACGAACGTCCTTGCCCATAGGGTGACCGGGGATATCCTGATCGATAAGGGGACCACCAACCTGCACCCGGTCTGGCACCCATCGGAAAGGAAGTTTGCTTTCCTGTCCAACCGGGCGGCCGATTTTTTTGGCCAGACCGACCTGTACATCTATGATATGGAGACCGCCGACCTGGACCCCATCGCCACGTCGGCCATCTCAGCCCCGAGTTGGTCGCCTGATGGCAAGCTGCTCTATTATACCCGGCGGAGCAAGCCGGGGAAAACGGGGGCCCGGTGGCTCGATCTGTTTGCCTATGACCTAAAGACCGAGGAGGAGGAGCGACTCACCCACGGGGAGCGAGCGACTTCGCCGGTGCCGGTGGGCCAGGGGACCGTGGCGTACATTACCGTCCATGATGGGACCTCCAACATCCGGCTGCTGGAACTGTCCGGCGGCCAACCCACGAGCCTCACATCTTTCGAGGGGGGAGAGGTCATACACTCGCTCACTTACCACCCGGGTGACAGTCTGCTCATTTTCGATGCCACCCTGAATCACGGACGCCAGCTCTTCCGGGTGGACCTGGCCAGCGGGAAAGTGGAGGCCCACCATCCCGATACCCCGGCGCCCCAAAGCGATGGCCGGGAGCCGAACAGGGAGGCGGGAGGTGACGGGCTGTTCATCAGCACCGATGCTACCGGGATATTCAACCTCTATTGGATCGGTGATGATGGGGACCAGGGCTACGTCACGAACGTACCCGGTGGCGCCTTTATGCCCTCAGTAAACGCCCAGGGGGAGCTGCTCTACAGCCTGTACGAGCAGGGCGGCTATAAGATCGCCTACCTGGCCCATCCCGAAGTACTGGACCCGGAAAAGGTAGGAATCTCTACCGGCTTCTGGACCACCAGGCCCGGCTCTGCTCAAGAACAGCCTGATCGTGAACGGGAGTCCCAACCCTATCTGGAGACCATGTCGAAGCCCTTTATCCTGCCCCGCATCACCATCGACTATGGCACGGTCAAGCCGGGATTCTACTTTTACGTCACCGAAGTGCTTGATCGCCTCCTGTT
>JADFNF010000185.1 GCA_022563485.1 Fidelibacterota bacterium
CAGGGTGTCGGTGATGCCGTCGCCGTCGATATCAAATTCCAGGGGATCGCTATCCGCCAGTCCATCCCCGTCGCTGTCGAGCCAGTATAATTCGTTATCGGGGAAGTCGTCCACCATGTCGGGACGCAGGTCACCGTCCTTGTCCTTCAGGCCGCCGTACTGGTTCAGGTCGGCCACCAGGTTCACCCCGATAGTGAGGGGGAAGGCTTTGGAAAGCCGGAAGGTACTCCGCAGGCCGACCAAACCGCCCCGATTACCGAACTCCTTCAGGTTGGCCGTGAAGGCCCGCAGGGTGACTTTATCGCTGACCCGGCCCCCGATTTCAAAGCCCACCCGGCGGACCTGGGGGTACTCGGTGAGGTTGGAGTAGCTGTTCATAAGTCCGCCGAACCCGTACTGCACCTGGGGCATGCCGCCAATCTGGAGGAAAAACGGGTCCTGATCGGTACCGTACCGTAAATAGTAAATCTTGTCCAGGTAGTCCGATGGTTCGTCCCACTCGTCCTTGCGGAAGTTACCCTGGCCATCCATATAGCCCACCAAATCGAGACCGATCCCGACCTTCCCGATGGAAAATTCCGGACGGAGGGCCACCTGGTAGTAGACCGTGCCATCGAGGGTCACCGATCCCAGCCCGAGACCGAAGCCGGGGCCGCCGCCGCCGGGAGGGGCTCCCTCCTCAACGGGTTCATCAGGCGGTGCAGCGGATTCCTCCGCGCGCGTGACGTCTTCCGTGGCGAGTTCCATCTCCTCCTCGGGAACATCCGTCCCGGCACCCTCGAGTTCACCCGTATCCGCGTCACCCTCTTCCCCATCGCCCGGCTCAGGCTCAGGTTCAGGTTCTATGCCTTCCACCTCATCCGGATCGATAGGCATTTCGGACGGATCGATAGGTACGGGCGGCGTCAGCACACCGGCGGCGGTGGAAATAATCAGCGTGTTGGCTGTCAGATTCTGAATGGCTCCGCTGACTTTGTTCAAGATCTCCACCACCCCTTCGAGGCCGTAGGCCCGATCGATACCGGCGTCGAGATCAGAGATGAGCCAGAAGTCCGTCGCCTTCACCGATGCCACCGACACGGGGGTCTCCACTGCGAAGGTCTTGATCGGTTGGGGAATGTTCGAACGAATGGTGCCGTACTGCAGGTCAATGGTGCGGGCGTTCTGGCTTTCAATAATGGTGAATTGAGTATTGGCCTTGATTTTGATCAGCGTTTTGTCATCAATAAACACCAGGGAAGCAAACCCATCGGCCCCCGCGCGGAGGCCGTCTCCGGTGAAAAGCTCCATCGCAGGCGTCACGGTCCTGGTAAAATCGGCATCCGTCCGGCGCTTTATGGTTACCGCACCTCGGGACTTTATCACCCGGGCCACGGGATCCTGCTGGGCCAGGACCGGCAGTGTAATGACCAGCATAGCGGTTAAAACAAGTATTCTGGAGTAGTTTGTGAATACCAACTTTTGGCCTCGACGTGAATGGATGGATCGCAGCATATCCCTTCGATCTGGTGCGAGGTTTAGCACCGATACCAGGGTCTAAATATAGGCTCTGGGCCATCAACTTGGAACGGCCAATTCAGCCCGTGTGACCGCCGTCACGATTATAGCCGAATCGCGATGGGGGCCGGTAATCTCTTGAGGGGTGCGCTAATCCGGTATGGGCCAGGGTGGCGTCTCAGGGAGAGCCCGCTCGAAGGCCGACAGGAGCTGGGCCTCCCGCGCCTCGGTGTAACCCTCCTCCAGGAAGATATCGATCACCTCGTTGTGGAACCGTTCCCACGAGGCTTCCTCCGCACCGGGTACGATGGGGTAAAACCGGGCGCCCACCGCACGGGCTGCCCGCAGATCGCCCAAGGCATCACCGATCATCAGCACGTGGTCCGGCTCATAGCGGCCAGCGGTGGTCAGCTGGAGGTGCTCCGTCTTATTGCCCAACTCCTGCCCCGCGATGAGGGCTACATAGCCGTCGATGCCCGTGTCCCGCCATTCGCGCGCCAACGCCGCCCCCGGTGTGGATGAGACCACCACCATATCGGCCCTAGGTTGTAGTTTCTCCAGCGACGCCTTCACGAAGGGAAAGGGCAGGACCCCCTGGACGATGCGGGGCACCGCCTCATTGACCGCCAGGCTCCATTCGAGGACCCGCTGCAGCTCGGGGCTGCCCGTACGGGCGATCTCCTGTTCCAGGGCCGGATTGCCCAACTTGGTTTCCGCCTTGGTCCAGGCCTCCAGATCGGTCAGCTGGGGCAGCTCCATGCCCCTGCGCCGTACCTCGGGTCGTTCACCGAGCAGCTCAAACAATTTGAGCAGGGCCAGGAACCGGTTACACCCCCGGTCCCGGGAATAGAGGTTTACGAAGTCCCAGACTTCCCGGACATACCTCGATATAGGGGCCAGTTTCCACTTTTCCACTGTGACAGGACAAAAGCATTCCTTGTGTTTCGGCTCCATGGAATCGAAGACACAGCCGTCCGAGTCGATACCGACGAAGAAGCTGTGCTGGGGCCGGAAGTCGATGAGGTCCTGCCGTGAAGTCTCCATGGTCGGCTCGCTCCTAACCTGTTAGCGCTTGATTCGGGCCGAACCGCCGGCCATAACATGCTCGACTTCGTCCAGGGTGATCATGCTGGTGTCCCCCCGGGTGGACTGGAGCAGGGCGCCGTGGGCGGTGCCGAAATTCACACAGTCCTGCAACGGCAGTCCCTTGAGCAGGCCGTAGACCAGGCCGCTGCAGAAGCCGTCTCCGCCGCCGACGCGATCCTCGATCTCCAGACCTTCGTAGCGGGTGGATTCATAGAAGGTCCCCTCGTAGTAAGCGATAGCGGCCCAGTTGTTGATCAGCCCGCTCACCACTTCGCGCAGCGTCGTGCCCACCAGCTCCACATTGGGATTGGCCCGCACCACCCGCCGGACCATGTCCATATAGGCGTCGATGGGCAGTTGGCGCAGCTGCTCGTCGGTCCCTTCCACCTCAAACCCCAACACCTTCTGGAAGTCCTCCTCATTGCCGATGAGGACCGTGATGTAGGGCAGCAGCTGGCGGGTCACCTCGATGGCCCGGGCGCTGGTCCATAACTTGCTCCTGAAGTTCAGGTCGTAGCTGACCACCGTACCGGCATCGTGGGCGGCCTGAACGGCCTCCTGCGCCACGGCGGCACAGCCATCACTCAGGGCGGTAAAGATGCCGCCCGTATGGAACCACCGCACGCCCCGCTCCTTAAAAATCCGCTGCCAGTCGATGTCACCCTGCTTGAAATTGGATACCGCCGTGTGGCCCCGATCATACATGGTGACGCTGCTGCGCAGGCCCACCCCCACCTCGGTAAAGTTCAAGCCGATGCGCCCCGCCTTGCCGACGCCGTCGTAGGGCTCCCACAACACTTCACTGATGTCCATCCCACCGTATTTATTCCGCCAGCGGTAGAATGTTTGCTCCGTTATGTTGTATTTCCGGGAAACATCTCGAATGTTTTCTGCCCCTTCCGCTTCTTTCAGAATACGGATTATTTGCACCTCATCGTATCTTTTACCTTTCATGTGGCCTCCTTTGCCAGAGGCCTAACATTATACTTGGCTCAGTTTATGGGGGTAAGGTCAGCCTGACTCAAATTGGGCAAAGGCGTCTCAATCAGCAAATGATAGTGATTATCCATTAAGGAATAGGCATGGATTTTTATTTTGGTGAACTCGTGAGTTTCTTTTATCACGTTAAGAAAAAGACCACGATCATAATAATCATCAATGAAAATCCGAGAACGATTGGCTCCCCGATTCATAACGTGATAAATGGCCCCCGGATATTGAATTCGTAATGGTCTTGTCATTGGAGTTATGGAGGGATTATTTAATGCCGGGAAGGGATAAAAAGAGGAGAGAGAAATCAGAGGGGACGTCGAGAGTTTCAATAAGAGTCTACATAAAAAATAATCTTAAAAATAAATTCACTTTTGCAGGTTTGACCCCATTTTCTGAATGCCGGGAAAGAATTTAGAAGAGATATTGT
>JADFNF010000186.1 GCA_022563485.1 Fidelibacterota bacterium
TCGCCGAGAGCGCCCTCCAACGAACGGAGAGCCGGGGCGCCCACTCCCGGGTGGACTATCCCGACCGCGACGACAAGCATTGGCTCAAGCATACCTTCATCCATCTCGTCGAGGACGGCAAGGTGACGTTTGATTACAAGCCGGTGACCATCACGAAATTCAAACCGAAGCCGAGGGTGTATTAAGATGGAAGTGACGGTTGACATTTATCGCTACGACCAAGAGACGGGTGCCGCGCGGTTCGACCGGTTTGTCAAGGAGGTGGACCCCAAGGACCGGGTACTGGACGTGATGATGGACATCAAGGACTACGATGATGGCACGATCGCCTTCCGCAAGTCGTGCGGCCACGGCGTGTGCGGGTCGGATGCCATGCAGATCAATGGCATCAACCGCCTGGCCTGCCAGACCTTGATTCAGGACCTCAAGAGCCGGAGCATTCGCATCGAGCCCCTTAAGGGTATGAAGGTCCTGCGGGACCTGATCGTGGATATGGACCCCTTTTTTACTGGACTGGAGCGGATCAAGCCCTATTTTATCCCGAAGGAATCGGCTCCGGTCACCGAGCGCCGTCAGTCCATTGCCGAGCGGGCCCTGTTCGACGACACCACCAAGTGCATCATGTGCGGGGCCTGCACCAGCAGCTGTCCCTCCTTCTGGACCAACGACGCCTATGTGGGACCGGCGGCCTTCGTCAAAGCCCACCGTTTCATCATGGACTCCCGGGACGGCGGCAACGATCAGCGCCTGGAGGCCCTGGACGACAAGGACGGCCTGTGGCGCTGCCACTCCATCTTCAACTGCACCGACGCCTGTCCCCGTGACATCCAGATCACCAAGGCCATCGGCGAGCTGAAGCGCTACACGGTGGTGCATAGGTAGGGGGGGTATTCCTCCATAGCTGGCATATCGGGCCAAAATGGTCGTAAATTCCGCCGCCGCGAAGGGGTACGAATGACTGAACAGGATATCAAAGGACTCATTGAGAGCAAGCTGCAGGGGGCGCGTGTCTTTGTCACCGACCTCCAAGGCACGGGGGATCATTTCGAAGCCGTGGTGATTGCGCCGCAGTTCAAAGGCAAGTCCCGGTTAAATCAGCACCGCCTGGTCTACGACGCCTGTGGTGACCACCTCACCAAGGAAATTCACGCCCTCAAGCTGCAGACGCACAGCCCCGATGAGTGGAAAAAAGACCCAAAGAACAACGCGAGATTGGCATAGGAACACGATCATGGAATTAGCTGAGCAGATCAAGCAAGACATTGAAACCGCCCCGATCATTCTCTATATGAAGGGCACCAAGGCAATGCCCATGTGCGGGTTCTCGAACGCAGTGGTACAGGTCCTGAATCAGTATGGCGTCGAATACCGCGACGTTGATGTGTTGGCTGACCCGGAGATCCGGGTGCGGCTTTCGGAATTTTCCAACTGGCCCACGATACCCCAGCTTTTTGTGAACGGCGAACTGATCGGCGGCGCCGATATTGTGGTGGAACTCCACGAAAAAGAGGAGCTGCTGCCGATCTTGGAAAAGGCAGTAGTCTCCACGGCTTAAGTCCCCGCACCCCTCACCAAATTTTAACGCCAGCCCCGATGGGCCAAGGAAATGGGACCTGAGTTGGCGGATAACGCGCGCCTTCACACCCCCTGAACGATACCAAGCCGCATTGGCCCCGGGCACGAACAGGGCGTCATCAGGTGCGAGGCGTCTCCCTTTTCTCCTTGCATTTGCATAAGGCGGCATGGAAATTCCTCCATCGAATCGCTATCATTCATGACTTCACGGCGATGAAGATCACCTTCCGCCTCATCCTGCTTCCGCTATTGGTCATCCTGCTGGCGGCGTGCAGCGAAAATCCTCAGCGACATCTCGACCTGGGTTTATGGTACTACCAGAAAGGTCTGGTGGATGACGCCATATTGGAATACAAGGAGGTGATCCGCCTGGTACCGGCTGATCCCCGGCGCATGAACACCCGCGAGCTTGACATGGTGGCGCAGGCCCACTACAACCTGGCGGTGGCCTATGCAAAGAAAGCCTGGTACGAACTGGCCCTGGTGGAAGCGAAACAAACGTTCGACATCCGACCGACCACGGAGAACTACAATCTCCAGGAGCTGATCCGGAAGCGCCAGGATCTTGAGTCCCTCACATCGGGCGCCACAACCCCGCCTTTCTGAACTTCCGTGCTGACTCTGGATGCGGTATGGAAGTCCCCTCCTAACCATCCCGGCAGCCCCATTCTCCAGGATTGTTCCTATACCTTTGAGGCCGGGCTGATCTACGCCATCCTGGGGACTTCGGGTACCGGTAAAACCACGCTACTGAGAATGCTCAACAATCTTGTGGACGTGGACCGGGGGCGGATTCTGCTCAACGGCACGGATATCAACACGCTCCACCCTTCCCAGGTGCGCCGGCGCATCAGCATGCAGTTCCAGACACCGGCCTTTACCGGGATCACCGTTGAAGACAACCTGGCGTTTGCCCGGCGATACAGTCAGCGGGACCAGGTCGACTTTCAGGGGTTGCTTCAGCGGGTGCATCTGGACCCCGCCTGCCTCCATCGGCCAGTTGCCAGCCTCAGCGTGGGGCAGCAACAGCGGGTCTGCCTGGCCCGAACCCTGGTGACCCAGCCGGATGTATTGCTCCTGGATGAGCCCACGGCTGCCCTCGATGAGGACACCGCCGAACGCATCATGGAACTGGTGCGGGAAGTGAGCGCCGCCGAGGAGCTGCTCACCATTTTTGTCACCCACAGCAAAGCCCAGGCCCGGAAATTGGGTAACGTGCTGCTGGAATTACGGGACGGGAAGCTACAGGGCATAGCGTAATGACTGCCTTCGAAATCAGTTTTGGCGACGTTGCTCTCTCGCTGATCCTCATGGCCCTGGCCATCGCCGTATCCCGATCGCAGCGGTTGGGGCTGGAGAAAAACCTGGCCATCGGGACCGTGCGCACGTTTGTCCAGCTAACGCTTATCGGGTTTGCCCTGCGCATCCTGTTTCAGGCGAGTTCGCCCTGGGTCTTTTTTGCGGTGGTCGCAGTGATGCTCACGGTGGCCAGCTACGAGTGCGTGCGGCGGCAGGACATCAGGCTGCCCCACTTCTTTTTCATCGCCCTGGGATCGTTGGGGCTGGCCCTGGCCGTGTCCCTCGGCGTGGTGGTGGCGCTGATTATCCGGCCCGACCCGTGGTTCAACCTGGTGGTGACCATTCCCCTCAGCGGCATGGTGCTGGGCAACGGCATGAACGTCATCTCGCTATCGGCCAACCGTTTTTTAAGCGAGCTGCACCTGCGCCGGGATGAGGTGGAGGTGGCCCTCTCCCTGGCGGCGCCGCCTCGGCAGGCCCTCCATCCGGCCTTCAAGAACGCCGTTACCGGAGCAATGATCCCCTCGGTGAACGCCTTGATGACGGTGGGGCTGGTGCAGCTGCCGGGGGTCATGACCGGACAGATCCTGGCCGGTATATCGCCGGTGGAGGCGGTGAAATTTCAGATCGTGATCATGATGATGTGGGTCACCACCGGCGTGTTGTCAGGGGTAACGGCGACCCTGCTCCTCATGGCGAGCCTGGTCAACCGGCGGTGGCAGGTGCGCTGGGAGCGGATCCCCGGGAGCTAGCCGACGATGTCCTCGGCATCGGTCCCCCGCGCCATCAGCCGCAGCCTCGCCATAGGTGCACGTAAAGACGTTTTCACGGCCCCAAGTTAGCGGCGGCCGATGATAAAGTGAAAATAAAGGTCGCGCATAGGTTGCACGGGATAGTGGCGGCGACCCTGGCGCAGGTAGCGTATGGGGCGAAGGTCAACTGGACCATGGCAGGTGCCGGGGCCGTAGCGGGTGAACCGGGAAGTGCGCCCAAGCCCGCGCCGCTCCAAGGCGCGGATATTTTAGCTTGACTTTTCCATAAATCATGTT
>JADFNF010000187.1 GCA_022563485.1 Fidelibacterota bacterium
CGTTACTACGAACGGCGAGGACTTTTACCCGAGCCGCCTCGGCGTGCCTCCGGATACCGGCAGTACTCTCAGGATGATGTCGCACGCCTCCAGTTTATCAAGCGTGCCAAGGATCTGGGGTTCACGCTCCAGGAGGTCCAGGAGCTTCTCAACTTACGAGTGGACCCGGATACTCCCTGTGCCATGGTTAAGCGACGGGCGGACCTTAAGATCATAGACATTGAGGCAAAATTGCAGTCCCTTAAAAGAATCAAAAAAGCCCTCAATAAGTTAGCGGCAACGTGTAGCGGCCGCGGTCCGGTTGGTGATTGTCCCATCCTGGAGGCGCTGGGTGGCGACGGGACATGGTAATGCGACCGATGTATTCGCAACGTTTTGAGCAAGTAGCAATCTAAGGGGTCTGGCTTTCATGAAATCGCAACTTGTCAATTTTCTATCGGTATTCACGTCAACGGGCACGCTGCTTTGTTGCGCGCTGCCGGCAGCTCTGGCGGCAGTGGCCGGCGGGGCTGCCGTGGGGACCTTGATCACCACTTTCCCCTGGTTGATCACCGTGTCCCATTACAAGGGGTGGATATTTATTATGGCGGGTTCCCTGATAGTTTTTAGTGGGTTCCTGACCCTCCGTCCTCAAGGCAAACTGGCCTGCTCCATCACCGGCGGTAAAGGCTGCGAGGTGGCGGGGCGCTTTACCAAGTCGATGTTCTGGAGCGCCGTGGGGATCTATGGCATAGGCGCATTTTTCTCCTACGCCATTGTGCCGATTTTGCGTTTGCTCGACGCGTAGTAAGCATCATGAAAAATCATAAGGAAACTTCAAACATGGTGGCAATGAAACTAAAGGTCGTGGGAATGTGCTGCAATCGCTGCGTGGTAGCGGTGGATAAGGCCCTCAACACAATCCCATCGGTTAGACAGGTCGACGTTGAGTTGGAAAGTGGACTCGTGACCATACGGGGTAAAGCCAAAGAAAATCCGGAGAGATTGATTGAGGCTATAAAGAAGGTAAGGAATTATCAAGTATCACTTGTGAGCCAGGCAGGTTAAGCCCCCGCCGGCATGTACGTGACGGGTGCATATTTTCCTTATGCTTTGATATTTATTCTCAAACGAGTGGAGAGGTCATAAATTGCAGAGAAGACTTATCACAAAATTCACAACAACCATTCTGTTCTCGACAGTGGTTGCGGTTGCCCAGGGACCGCCCATTAACACCAATACCGCTTTCGTTACGGGACTGAATGGGTCAGCCATTCGCACCTTCGGTAAAGCGATACAAAAAACGACCCTATTCTCTGGTGCCCGGGTGGTATCTAATGACAGTGACCGCGCGGCGAGCGCCTTTGCTTTCCCGGTGATGATCCCTTATGAGGTCATTCCAAATAAGCTGGTGGTCATTGCGGCCGTGCCTTATTTGTCTAAAGAGATGGAACTAACCAAGAATGGCAACCGCGTGTCCAGAGATATTTCCGGATGGGGAGATTTGAAGCTCCTGGGTAAATATCAGCTCTATCAGAGGGATACAAAACGAGCGACGCTCCGCATAACGTTTCTGGGGGGCATCAAACTGCCCACGGGAAAGGATGGCGCCAGTGATGATAGGGGGCCATTACCGCGCCCTTTGCAGCTGGGCTCTGGCTCTGTTGATGTATTAGGCGGGCCGATTATCACTTATGTAAAAAATCGAATCGGTCTCAATGCCGAGGTAAGTTATCGCAAGAACACCCAAGCAAAGGGCTACCAGTTCGGTGATGTCTGGTCCGCGAACCTCGCCATGGGCTATAGAATTTATCCCAGGGTGTATAAAACATATCCATCTCCTTATTCATCCGTATTTGTGGAGTTGTTATCGGAGTTTAGCGGAAAAGATCGAAAGGGGGGAATAGAACAGGAACATACAGGGAAGCAGATCCTCGTACTTTCTCCAGGCGTCCAATTTGTCTTATCACGCACGTTCCTTTTGGAAACCTCTTTACAGGTGCCTCTCTACCAATATTATAATGGCGAGCAGCTCGGAGTGGACTATGCGTACACTTTCGGTCTGCGATGGCTGATTTTTTAGGTTCCCTTTTCCGTGCCACTAAATGGTAGACGTGAAAGAAACGAGCATGACAAGTTCAATCGCTGAAACACGAACAATTGAAAAAAGGAAGGGAATAACCGTGCAGACATCGGCTAGGAAACATAGTATTGGCGCCATCATGACCGCTACCCTGGGTTCTATTCCCTGGTGTTGTATTGTGCCGGCTTCCCTGTCAATCATTGTTAAGATGAAGGAAGTTAAGAGATGCAGATTCGAAACGTTCAATCAGCAGGCGCCGGGCTATTATCCGCTCTTTTTGCAGCGTCCTGTTGCCTGATTCCACTGGGTTTGATCGCAGTAGGCCTTGGTAGTGTCGGCTGGATGATGACCATGATGAGCTATCAGTGGTTGACTATTCCTGGTGGGATATTATTTTTAGGTCTGGCTTACTACTCCTACTTTAAGGAGAGGGGCCGCTGCACCCAAGCAGGATGTCGGTTCGTTGGCCAACACTTCACCATGGGGATACTGATTTTTGCCACCGGCATCGTATCGCTGGCCCTGGGGGCGATTCTATTCCCATCTCTGATAAATGGCTTGCTGCACGTGATTTAACGAAAGTTGTCAATGCAGCGGCCCTGGCGGCCGCCATTGCACAGGAATAACAGAAAAACAGAAAAGAGGAGATTCATCATGAAACCCCAAAACCATGGAACCTGGCTAGCAACCGCGGTCATCCTGGCTGCGCTGTTGATTTCACCCTCTTTCCTGGCCGCACAAACGGCCGGGAAGAATGAATTGAAGCCCAAAGTTACCGTTCAGGTTGATGGCTTGACCTGCCCGTTCTGCGCTTACGGCCTGGAGAAGCGAATTAAAGAGATCCCCGCTGTTCAGGAATCCATCATCAGCCTCGAGGACGGAATCGTTGAGCTTATTCCGCGTGCCGGCCAGCATATCGACATAGACGAAGTGAAAGCTGCGGTCATCGCAGGGGGATTCACACCACGCGGGGTCCAGGTGGCCTTGGCGGGACAACTGATCGAATGGAACGGCCTGCCGGCGCTGTCAATTGACGCAACAAACGGGGACGGCCAGACGGTTGAGATGATCTACGTGTTGAAGGAGAATAAGGAGCTGCAGCGACTGAAAGCAGCGGTGAAATCCTCTGGGCAGGAGGTCTTTATCACGGGTAAAGCGGCCGAATCGCCCCCCTTGGGACATCCCGAGCACCACCCTTATACCGTTATCATCGAAACGTTTCAAGTACTTTAACAGAAAAGGAGAAGATTAAGATGTCTAAAACCTATTGTGTTGTGCCGCACACGGGGGCGATCCCCGTCTGCCCGATGAATAGTCAAGTCACTAAACCGGTCGGTAGGCAGACCATCGAAAGCCTGGTCAAACCGGAGGTCAGGGCCGAACTGACACCCCAACCCTACTACTTCTGCGATGCTCCCGATTGCAATACGGTCTACGTATCCGCATTGGGGGATCATGTGATCACCAAGGACCTGCTTACCGTGCGCGTGGGGATCAAGGAAACGGTCGACCCCATCCCGCTCTGCTACTGTTTCGGCTATGATCGTAAGGACGTGCGCGATGATGTTCGCCGGAAGGGCGACACCGGCATCCAGAAAATCATCGTGGAACACATGAAGGCCGGTGAATGTCGCTGCGAGGTGACCAATCCCAGCGGAGGGTGTTGCCTGGGCACCGTCTCGAAGGAAATCATGGTCGCACGGGCGCTCAAGGACCAGGGCCTTCTATGAGTGAAATGAAGTTCAAATCGCCGAGTTGCCTACAGCAACATGATTGCAAACAGGCGAAGCGACTTTGATCCTATTATCTGGGCCCAGTGGGTGACCTGGGGTGCTTAGATATCGCCGGGGGCCGC
>JADFNF010000188.1 GCA_022563485.1 Fidelibacterota bacterium
CTTTTTACACCACTCACCGGCGTCCGGCCTTAAGGAGGCACGGATGGCCCGGAAGCGCCCTGCCAAGAGGGCAATTCAGACCCCCCGCTCCCCATGAGTTTGATGGAACAGGCCGCCACCTATGGGGAGCGATATTGCTTCTGCTCATTATGGGGAGTCCCCAGAGCGCTGCATCCACTGAACCGTTGACGGTGCCCGATCAAGCGTCAGGCTCTGTGGCCCTGGCCGGTCCCGTTGCGGTTCTGCTGGCCCAGAACCGGAAAGTCCGGGCTGCCGAGCAAGTTTATCTGGCAGCGGTTGAACAGATTAGAGTGGCCGGGACACTACCCGATCCCCTGGTGGAGTCAACCCTGTTTCAGCGGCCCATCGAAACCAAGATTGGACCCACGGAGGCTCAAGTAATGGTGGGCCAAAAATTCCCCCTATGGGGGAAACTGAGACGGACAAGACGAGTGGCGAGGGAGGAGGCTGAGATCGCCGCTTTGAACGTGCAACAGGCTAAGATCATGGTGGTCTTCCAAATGCGCACGGCCTGGGAAAACTACCTAAAGATCAACACATCGCTGGACATCCTTGATGGCTACCGGGAGGAGCTGGCCGCCTTTCGCTCCATAGCATTGACCCAGTATGCAACGGGTAGCGGCATCACGCAGCACCCCATCCTGAAATTGCAGATTGAAATTTCTCTGATTGAAATCCAGATCAACACGTTTCAAAGCAGTCTCGAATCGGTGATCAATCAGCTCCAAGCGCTGTTCGACGGGTCTTTTTCGCCCGAACTGTTTGGCGGCAAGCGGACCAGCCTGCTGCCCCCCACCGCTACAGAATTCTGGCTTGACACGGCCCGGAAAGCGCACCCACGATACGAGCAAGCGCAACGTGAGCTGCAGATCGCAATCTTGCAGAATGAAATTGCCGTTCGAAAGAACTATCCCGATCTCGTGGCAGGACTCAACTATACCTCCATTGGTGAGGGCGGCGATGACGCCTGGGGGGTTAAGGTGGGCGTGAACCTGCCTATCTGGCTGGGGCGCAACCGGGCCCGGACCCGCGCAAGCCTGCTGCGGATCAGGTCCCGGGAGGAGCGGGTGGAGGAGGTGTGGAACCAGATTGAGCGTGACGTCCGTTCCACCGAGAAGGAACTGGCTGAGATCGAGGAAACCTATACCCTGTATGCTGAGCGGCTGATTCAGGAATCGGCCCAGATGCTCGCTTCTGCGTTCTCAGCCTATGAGACGGGGAAGATCAGTTTCTTGGACCTGTTGGACAGCGAGCGCATGGTCGTCCGTGTGCGGCTGGAATTTGAAGCGGTGGAAGCCCGCCGGCGTATCGCCAGCGCGAAGCTGCTGAAGGACATGGGTCTCATACAATTTGATGAGGAGCGAGATCATGGGAAGTAAAAGATTGACCCGCACGATGCTGCTTGGATTCGCCCTGGCTGCTGCCTTGGTGACCGGGGGCTGCTCTCAAGAATCCAGGTCCGGTGACCAGGCCGGGCAGGTTTCGGGGGCGGAACAACAGCTGTATACCTGCGGGATGCACCCGAATGTTATCCAGGAAGAGCCGGGGAACTGCCCCATATGCGGGATGAACCTGGTGCCTATCGTTCAAATGTCATCCGCCGCTCCGGCCCCTTCGAGCGACCAGGGCGAGCGAAAAATCCTCTACTGGCGGGCCCCCATGGACCCGACCTATATCTCGCCGGCACCGGGAAAATCGCCCATGGGGATGGACCTGGTGCCCGTCTATGAGGGTGAGGAAGCCTTCGGGGCTACGGTGCGCATCAATCCGGTGGTGGAGCAGAACATGGGGGTGCGCACGGCCCCGGTGGAACGCCGCGATCTCCAGCAGTCCATTCGGGCTCTTGGGCGTATTGACTATGCTGAGACAAATATAATGCATATTCACACAAAGTACCGGGGCTGGATCGAGCATCCTTACGTCCATACAACTGGACAGCGGGTCAAAAAGGGGGATGCGTTGCTGGATATCTACAGCCCTGAACTGGTCACAACCCAGAATGAATACCTGGATGCCTATACCAGGGTTCAAAACCTGGGAGTCAACAGTTCATCAACATTAAGAGCTAGGTCGGAGACGATCCTCAAATCTGCCCGGCGACGGCTGGAGAACTTTGATATATCGGAGGATCAGATCCAGCGTCTTGCCGCAACCGGCGTAGTCACAAAAACGCTGACCCTGATATCCCCGTTTGACGGAGTTGTTATCCAACAGATGGCGTTGCACGGTATGGAGGTCACAACCGAGATGACCCTCTACACGATTGCAGACCTTTCGGTCATCTGGGTCTACGCGGATATCTATGAATACGAGGCGCCGTGGGTACACGAGGGACAGCGGGCCATCATGACCCTCTCATACATTCCGGGGAGGGCGTACACCGGCCAAATACAGTATGTCTACCCGTATCTGGATGAAAAGACCCGGACCATCAGAGTGAGGTTGGAATTTGCAAATCCCGATCGGGACCTGAAACCGGGCATGTATGCCAATGTGAAGATTGAGACATCACCGCTGGAAGGCGTCATCGCCGTCCCCCAGGAGGCCGTCCTGTTTTCCGGAGAGCGGAACCTGGTCTTTATATCCCTGGGCGCCGGACGGTTCGCCCCCCGGGATGTGACCATCGGTATTGAGAGCGGTGACGGATTCTACGAAGTCAAAGAAGGGTTATCCGAAGGGGAGATAGTGGTGACCTCGGGGCAGTTCCTCCTCGACTCGGAGAGCAAACTGCAGGAAAGTATTGCCAAACTGCTGCAGATCCGGAACCCCGGTCAGGAATCGCTGACGAATCTGGAGCGGGACATCACCCACGATCATCGGGAGCATGGACCTCATGAGTGAGATAAATGCTGTGATGGGAGCTGCAAAATGATTGAAAAGGTCATCGAATGGTCCATCAATAACCGTTTTATCGTGATATTGGTGACGGGGCTCGTCATATTGGGCGGCATCTTTGCCGTGGCCACCACACCGCTGGATGCGATTCCCGACCTGAGTGATGTCCAGGTCATCATCCTTACCGAGTATCCGGGGCAGGCCCCCCAGGTGGTGGAAGACCAGGTGACCTATCCCCTGACCACGGCCATGCTGTCGGTACCCTTTGCGAAAGTGGTGCGCGGCTATTCGTTTTTCGGGATATCCTTCGTCTATATCATCTTTGAAGATGGCACGGACCTGTACTGGGCTCGCAGCCGGGTGCTGGAATATCTGAATTTTGTGTCCGGGCGCCTGCCCCAGGGGATCACGCCCCAACTGGGGCCCGACGCCACCGGGGTCGGATGGGTGTACGAGTACACGGTCGAGAGCGACCAGCACGACCTCCAACAGCTGCGTTCCATTCAGGACTGGTACCTGCGCTACGAACTCACGAGCGTGCCGGGTGTGGCGGAGGTGGCCAGCATCGGCGGCTTCGTCAAGCAGTACCAGGTGACGGTGGATCCCAACCGGCTGGCCGCCTTCAACATGTCGCTGCAGAAGGTGCGCACCGCCATCCAGCGGTCGAACAGCGATGTCGGCGGTCGCCTGATCGAGCTGGCCGAGACCGAGTTCATGGTACGCGGACGCGGCTACATCCAGTCCATCGACGACATCGAGGGCATCCCCGTCGGCGTCGACGCCAACGGCACGCCCATCCACGTGCGCGATATCGCCACCGTGCGGCTGGGCCCGGAGATGCGTCGCGGCCTGGCCGAGTGGAATGGTGAGGGGGAGATCGTTGGCGGCATCGTCATCATGCGCTACGGCGAGAACGCTCTGGCCGTCATCGACCGCGTCAAGGCGCGCCTGGCCGAACTGGAGGCGGGGCTGCCCGAAGGGGTGACCATCCACACCGC
>JADFNF010000189.1 GCA_022563485.1 Fidelibacterota bacterium
GGGATCGGCGGTCCACGCTATGGGGAATTCCCTGATGCGGTAGCCCTGCTGCCGGGCTCGCAGGATGATCTCAATATCGAACATGAACCCGTCGGTGCTGCACTGGCCGTACAAGGTTCGGGCCACGTCACCCCGGTAGATTTTAAAGCCGCACTGGGTATCGGTGAGGCTCCGGGGCAGGCCCATGCCGAGAATCATGGCCCAGTGGAACCCCTTGGACAATATTCGCCGGTACCAGACCTGGCGGCGCTCAATGTGGCTCTCCGGCAGCTTCCGCGACCCGTGGGCCAGCTCGCAGGCCCCGGATTTCAGCAGCTGCAGTCCGCGCAGGGTATGGTCGTAGGGCACGCAGTTGCCGCTGTCGGCGAACATGACGTAGTCGCCCCGGGCTTGCTGCATACCGGTGCGGATCGCATAACCCTTCCCCCGGTGGTCTGCATAACGGATGACCTGTACCGGGATATCCGGGGGGGTGGTGATGCGCCCGGCGGCTGCGGCGGTGTCGTCCCGGCTGCCGTCATCGACGACGATGATTTCTCCGGCCAACCCCTGGCGCTCCAGGAAAGCCGCCGCCGCCTCAATGTCCCGGCCGATCTTTTGACGCTCCTCAAAGGCCGGTATGATGATAGATAGGTCCACGGGGTAATTTATCACCCCCGGCCATCATCCCCGAGCTGTTCTCGACCGGTGGAGTTGAAGGGCGGGGGCGGGCCCGGTTGGGCCTCTCAAATGACACCCACGCAACCAACCTTCGGCTGTCATGGGCGAGGCCGGATCGCTATCGATGCCTGTCCGGCGTCCAGACGGGATCGAGGCTTAGCTGTAGGACGGGGCCAGTTCCTCCCGGACCCGTTCCAGCAGGGCCTTGGTGGCCCTAATGCCGTCAGGCTCACTCAGCTCGCTGCCTTCGTACTCCACATCCACGTAGCCGCGGTAACCCGAGTCCAGGACGATCTTCAGCATCCGCAGGAAATCGGTGTGGGTCTCGTTGCCTTCCTCATCGAAATCGTGGGACTTGGCGCTGACCCCCTTGGCATAGGGCATCAGTTCCTCGATACCCAGGTACCGGTCATACTCCTCGTCCTTGCTGATGCGGAAGTTGCCGAAGTCGGGCAGTGTGCCGCAGTGGGGGCTATCCACCCCTTTGATGACGGCGGACAGCCACTTGCCGTTGCTGGAAATGCCCCCGTGGTTTTCGACGATAATGTTGATGTCGTGCTCAGCGCCGAACTCGGTCAGGCGGCGCAGGCCGTCGATGGCCAGTTTCATCTGTTTCTTGTAGCTGCCCGAGCTGCGGGCGTTGACCCGTATCGAATGACAGCCCAGGAACTTGGCCGCCTCCACCCAGGGGTAATGGTTCTCAACCGCCTGGATACGCTTTTTCTTTTTGGGGTCCCCCAGGTTGCCTTCACCATCGATCATAATGAGCAGTTGGGTGATACCCTCTCCATCGGCGATGGTATTCATCTCGCGCAGGTAGGCCATGTCCTTGGCCTTGTCTTTGAAAAACTGGTTGACGTACTCCACGGCATCAATGCCGTAGTCGTTCTTGGTAACCTTGGCAAAGTCCAGGTGATCCAGATCACCGGCGAAAAGCGTATTATGCAGCGACCATTGGGCCAGGGAAATTTTATACAGTGGCTCCGTTTGGGCGAACAACCGGGTACCGGTCATGCCAAGCAGACTGATCCCTCCGGTTACTGCCAGTGACTGTTTCAAGAATTCACGACGATTCATCATGGGGGGAACTCCTTTTATGAAGATGGATTCTTATCGACAACTTAGATATAATTCTCTTCCGGTAAAAGCGTCATGTGCATCCTGTGGCTGTCACGGTAACTCAGGCCCACGGGCTGGGTGATTAGCCCGCGCGGCAGGGGCTAGGCGTAAGTTTCGGCCAGTTCTTCCCGGACCCGCAACAGCAGGTCCCTGGTTGCCCGTATGCCGTCGGGGTCGCTGAGCTCGCCAAGCTGGTAATCGATCCCCTGGTAAGTGAGGTTGCCGCCGCTATATTCGATCCCCACGTACCCGTGATACCCAGCATCCAGGACGATCTTCAGCATCCGTTTGAAGTCGGTATCGGTATCGTTACCCTGCTCGTCAAAGTGGCTGGCTTTGGCGCTGACCCCCTTCGCGTACGGCATCATGGCCTCCACGCCCCGGTACCGGTCGTACTCTTCGCCCTCACTGATGGTGAAGTTCCCGAAATCGGGCAGGGTGCCGCACCGGGGATGGTCGACCCCCTTGATGACGGCTATCAGCCACTCGATGTTGCTGGATAGGCCCCCGTGGTTTTCGACGACTACATTGATGTCGTGCACGGCCCCGAACTCGGTCAGGCGCCGCAATCCGTCGGTGGCGTAGGCCATCTGTTCGGTATAGCTGCCCGAGCTCCAGACGTTCACCCGGATCGTGTGACAGCCGAGGAACTTGGCTGCCTCGACCCACTGGTAGTGGTTTTCAACCGCCTGGATGCGTTGCCCCTCGTCGGGGTCGGCTATGCTGACCGCGGTATCGCACATGATCAGCAGGCTCCGGACCCCTTCCCCATCGGCCCGGGTCTTCATCTCGCGCAGGTAGGCCCTATCCTTGCCCTTGTCCCTGAAAAACCGGTTGACGTACTCGACAGCATCGAGGCCATAGTCGTTGCGGGCTGACCGGGCAAAGTCGAGATGATCGAACGTGCCGGCGTCAAGCAGGTTATGCAGGGACCATTCGGCCAAGGAAATTTTAAATAGTGGCACAGTTGAAGCGCAGGCTGACAGCCCGCCCGCCAAGCCCACCAGACCTAGGCCTCCGGCAGCCTGGGCCGACTTTACGATAAAATCACGCCGATTCATCATGGCGGAGTTCCCTTATTGAGGATTGTCTATCACCCCAAATCTAATATGAATGCATCATGGAATCATCTTCAATCATTTGGGTGCGGGATTGAGTTGTTTGGTCGCTTTAATAGTCATAACCTTGCGGGAATATTCCTGCGGCACAGAGCTGATTTTAACCGTATCAAATCATAGGCGGCGGGGCCGTCCCCCGCTCATATCTGGACGAAATAGAAAGGGGCCAATATGCAACTTGACCGCACCTTGAAGATGGGCATGGTCGGCGGCGGACCGGGATCGTTTATCGGTGAGGTTCACCGCAAGGCAGCCCGTATGGACGGTGGCATCGAGATCGTAGCCGGAGCCTTCAGCCGGGATCCCGAAAAATCGCGCCAGACCGGTAGGGAACTTTACCTCAAGGCCGGGCGCACCTATGGCAGCTATCAGGAAATGATTGACCGCGAGCGGCAGTTGCCCGAGGGTGAGCGTATCGATTTTGTCTCGGTCGTCACCCCCAACAACTTGCATTTCCCCATCGCCCGGGACTTTCTGCAGGCCGGTTTCCACGTGGTCTGCGATAAACCCATGACCACGAACGTAGCCGATGCCAGGGAGCTCAAGCAGATCGTCACCCGGTCAAAGAAGCTGTTTGCTCTGACGCACAACTACACCGGCTACCCCATGGTGAAGTTGGCCCGGGACATGGTGAAACAGGGCGATCTGGGCGCCATCCGGAAGATTATCGTGCAGTATTCTCAAGGCTGGCTGACAACCGCTGTGGAGCATACCGGCAATAAGCAGGCCGCCTGGCGCAATGATCCGAACCAGACTGGCGCCGGGAGTATGGGGGATATCGGCACCCACGCCCAGCACCTGGCTGAATATGTTACAGGGTTGAAGATCACCCACATCTGCGCCGATCTGACCAGCTTTGTCGAAGGGCGGCAGCTGGAGGACGATGGCAACTGCCTCTTGAAGTTTGAAAGGGGCGCCAAGGGTCTCCTCTATGCCAGCCAGATTGC
>JADFNF010000021.1 GCA_022563485.1 Fidelibacterota bacterium
CTTGGTTATTTCTTCGATTCCTTACCATTTGAATCATTGTCCATTTGACTTCATCCTTCCAACGTTATCTCAATAGTATGGCGTAGCCTACTTGCCGATCATGGGTTTAACCGCTGAGTGTACACAAACCCAAATGAGTTGAACTTTCAATCAATCTATAAATCTCCAAAAATAAACTGACGGTTAAATCCCTAACATTGCTACGTTAGCCGTTTCTTTCTTCGGTTTTAATTATAAAGTTTTCTATTTAAATTAGATTCTAAAGAGCAATATTGTCTGAAACATATCACTATTTTTGAACCGTCTTAGACTCACTGTTTCTACTCGATAAGTTATAGAATTATGTGTAATTTTATCTTGTTTATTCATAGATTGATCTGGTTTAATAAACATTCTTGCATCAGCACCTTTAGTTTGACCAGCTTTTAATAAATCATACTTTGTATTGGCATTTTCAAATACTACGCCGGTATGAGCTCCAAACCGGTGCAGCTGATTGCTCGCATGTTTGGCATCAATCCAGACCGCGCGGCGGGTATCCGGGAGCTGGAACAGGCGGTCCGCAAGGCCCCCTTGGCCTGGATTGAGGCCGCCAGCACCTTGTCCATTATTCACCTGAATATTGAGGACGATCCCGGGCTGGCTTACCACTACGCGGACCTGCTGACGCGGCATTATCCCGCAAACTACTATTTTAACTTTCTCAAAGGTGAGGCCCTGGTGCGGACTCGCCGGTTGGCTGAAGCGCGGGCCTTCATGCCCGAGCTTAAAACCCTTTTCATGCAGTCCCACCCCAGTCAGCGGCTGGAGTGGAGCCTTAAATTTGCCTATCTGGAAGCCGAATTGGCCTATGATGAGGGGCACTGGGCAGTGGCGCTGGAACGCAGCCAGTGGGTCATCGACCATTACGACATGGAGTTCGACTGGCATCTCGGTTTTGCTTACCATCTACGCGGACGAATCCGGGAACGTCAGGCTGATTTAGCCGGGGCCAGGAATGACTATCGCTCCGTGGTGAAATTGGACAACAAGACCTATGTCGTCGCGCACGCCCAAGCCGCCCTGGCCCGTTTGGGCAAGTGAGCGGCAGGTCGCGGTAAGTTGCCAGGGGGCCCAGCCGTTCTAGGGGCGGGGCATCGAGGTTGTGGGTTGAGGCAAAATGATTGTAAAATCACCCCGGCAACCAGGCGTGTGTGTGTGGCCTTGGGCCGGTTTATCCCGTCTATACTGGCATCGGATAGCGCAATTATTCATACTAACTTGGTGCGGTTCGGTTGGAAGGCGGCGGGTCACGGCACGAGGCTCGTTATGGACGATCAGGTAAGGGGAGTTTAAAAAATAAAGGCAATGGGCCGGGCAAGGAACATCTACGAAAAGATATGGGAGTCCCATCTGGTTCATGAGGAGGCGGGGCGTGCACCCCTGTTGTATATTGATACCCACCTGGTTCATGAGGTGACCTCGCCTCAGGCTTTTGAGGGGCTCAGGCTTGCGGGCCGGTCTCTGCGGCGTCCTGAGCGGACCTTTGCGACCATGGACCATAATATTCCCACTACGAACCGCACCCAGCCCATCGCCGACCCGTTGTCGAAGTTGCAGATCGATACGCTACGGGAAAACTGCCGGCAGTTTGGCGTCACGCTGTTCGATATGGATAGCGATGACCGGGGGATTGTGCACATCATCGGTCCCGAATTGGGCCTGACTCAACCGGGGGCCACCATCGTCTGCGGCGACTCCCATACCTCCACCCACGGCGCCTTCGGGGCCTTGGCCTTCGGGATCGGTACCAGTGAAGTGGAACATGTACTGGTGACCCAGACCCTGCCCCAAACAAAATCCAAGACCATGGAAATCCGCATCGATGGCCAACTGCCCCTTGGTGTCACAGCCAAGGACGTCATTCTGTACATCATTGGCCAGCTGGGGACCGCTGGCGCAACCGGGTTTGTGCTCGAGTATACCGGCGAGGTTATCCGCCGTTTTTCCATGGAGCAGCGGATGACCATCTGCAATATGTCCATTGAAGCGGGCGCTCGGGGCGGCATGATCTCTCCCGATGACACGACCTTCGAGTACCTGAAAGGCCGGCGCTATATTCCTGATGACCGGCCCTGGGAACAGCTTAAGGCGGAGTGGGCTGCTTCCGCTTCGGATGAGGGTTGCGACTATGATGAGCGGGTCACGATCAATGTGAGCGCCCTCGAGCCGCAGGTCACCTGGGGAACCTCTCCGGGCATGGTCACCGGCATATCGGGGACCACTCCCGTCACGAAGGATATACGAGTTGAAAACGAACGACTGGCAGCAAAGATGAGTCTTGAGTATATGGGCCTTGATGAAGGGATCCCCCTGAAAGGGCTGAAGATCGATACCGTATTTCTGGGGTCGTGCACCAACAGTCGCATCGAGGACTTGCGTGCCGGAGCCGAGATCGCCCGGGGCTACCAGGTGGCCTCAGGAGTACGCGCCATGGTAGTGCCCGGCTCTCAAGCGGTGAAGCATCAGGCTGAGGAGGAGGGCCTGGACAGCATTTTCAAGAGTGCGGGCTTTGAGTGGCGGGAAGCCGGCTGTTCCATGTGTCTCGGGATGAACCCGGACCAGCTCCAGCCCGGTGAGCGGTGCGCCTCGACCTCCAACCGGAATTTTGAAGGCCGCCAGGGGAGAGGAGGCCGGACCCACCTGGTTAGCCCCGCCATGGCGGTCGCCGCGGCGATTCGAGGGACGTTTGTCGATGTCAGGGAATGGGAACGGAAGTAGTGGCGACAGAGATCAGCAGGTCAATTTGGATCAGGTTGATTTAAAGGAGGACGTTTAGCTCGCATGCAGGCTTTTACCGAAATCACCGGATTGGTGGCGCCCCTCGAAGTGTTGAATGTCGATACGGATCAGATCATCCCCAAACAGTTTTTAAAGCGCATCGAAAAGACGGGCTATGGGCAGTACCTTTTTTTCGACTGGCGTTTTCACCTTGATGGCACAATGAACCCCGATCTTGAGCTGAACGCGTCGCGTTACAAAGGGGCCGCCATTTTGTTGGCTAAAGACAACTTTGGCTGCGGGTCCTCTCGAGAGCACGCACCGTGGGCCCTGGAGGACTACGGCATCCGGTGCATCCTGGCGCCATCTTTTGCCGATATATTCTATAACAACTGCTTCAACAACGGCATGCTGCCCATTGCCCTCAAGGGCGAGATCGTTGCGGAGCTCTTTCATGAAGTGCGGGATCAGGAAGGCTACGAGCTCAACGTGAATCTCTCTCGCCAGTTAATCATCAAACCCGATGGGCGAACGATTCCGTTTGAGGTGGATCCCTTCAACAAGCGCTGTCTTCTGGAAGGCCTGGATCAGATCGGGTTGAGTTTGGCCTATATCGACAAGATTACGGCCTACGAGCGGGAACGCGGTATCGGATGAATAGGATGGCTGATTACGGGCAGGCCAGTGGCGGCCTATAAGTTTCACCATTCGGCGCACCACAGATTAAGCGGCGAAGATCGCCGGCATATGCTCCCGGTCCGCAGGGTGCTGAAGGCGTTGGAACCGTTAGCAGGGCTCACCATCATTGATGTGGGGTGCGGCAAGGGCTACTTTGCCCTCCCCTTTGCCTTGGCCGTAGGACCCGAAGGTCATGTGCACGCCGTCGATACCAGCCGTGAGATGCTCGCCCTGTTGCAGGAGGCCGTCGCCGGAGCATCCAATCTCACCCCAGTCCTATCGCAGGAGACCGCCATTCCCCTGGAAGATGGCTCGGGGGATATCCTTTTTACCTCAACGGTCTATCATGAGTTTGAGGATCGGCCGGGAATGCTGCGAGAAATGCAGCGGCTAGCCTGTCCCGGGGCCCGTCACGTAGTGATCGACTGGAACCGGCATTCCGGGGAATACGGTCCGCCCCTGGAACACCGAATTGGTGAGGAGACCGTCGTAGTTGAGTATGGCGCCCTGGGGATGGAGCTCATGGGGCGGTTTCAGCCAGGACCGAATTTTTACGGGCTGATCTTCGCCCAGGGCTGATCCGCCGATGGCCGGTTAATCGATGTCGACGGTTACCAGTCACCACCGGGACCGCCGTAAGCACCCAGGTCATTGCGGGTGCCGTCGGCATCGTTGTAGGCCGGATCGGGATTGCCTGCATCCAGGGCAATTGAGCCCCGTTGGAGGTGGAAATTACCATTAGCCGGATCGACAAAGAGCGGATCACCTGACACATTGGTCGTGTCCACCGTCGGCCAGCCCTCACCGGTGTTGGAATAGATCACCCGGGCGCGAACGGTATCTGAATATTCGGGATACATATTCGCGCCCAGGTTACTGCGCGAGACCGTATTGATGACCGTAACGCTCGGCGGTCTGTGAAGCGGGATTTTTTGTGCGGATATCCCTCCTTGAAACCTTTCGCTTGCATTACCAAAAATGACGCTGTTGACGATCTGCACATTTTTCGCCGAACTCCGAATGTAGATACCTCCACCGTTGCCGGCTGCCGAGTTGCCTAGAATCAGACAGTTTTCGACCCGGGTTGAACCGGTGATGTAGAGTCCGCCACCATGCCCCTGGGCCTGCTGACTCAGGAGCGATCTGTTCTCCCGGATGATGCATTGACGTATAAGGCCGGCGAAATCGATCTTGACACCCCCGCCCATATCACTCTCGCCGCCTTGTACCGTGAGCCCTTGGAGGGTTCCGCCCCGATTCATGAGGAGGACGGAACCCTGTGCGTTGTTCCCACCGTCAAGGATCGTTTGGACCGCCCCGCCCATGCCGATAAAGTGCAGCCGTTTGTCTGCCCCCAATTGGGACACGATATAATGTCCGGGGAGAATAAACAGAGTGTCGTCATCGTCCATGACAGGCGATGCTGCCGCCTTCACCAGGGAGCTGACATCTGTTGGTATGGTGAGGTGGGTCGTCGGTCGGAGGATCAAGTTCACTTCGGAGCTGCCTCCGGGTCCTTGATCCGTGAAGGATGTCAGCCGATAGCGCAGGCTGGCATCATCGTAAATGGTCTCCTGCCAAGTGGTGGTGGCCGGGTCGGTAATTGTAGCGATCAATACCCAATCGGGCTCCAAGCTGTCGGGTAGGCTAATATCCTTCCGGGCCAACTGGAACCGACTGAAATTTTCGATCGCAATGGCCGGCCATGAAATCGTGATCAGGGCGGAGTGTAGGATGCGTTCGGTGGATGAGGCAGCCGTCAAGGTGAGAATGGTGCCATCGATGGTCGGTGTCGTCTTAAAAGGTGACTCGCATTGCAGGGTGAGGACGATGAGGAGCAGGAACGGCAACCGAATGGACCTTCTCACAACTGCACCCTTAAGGTGATGATCTCCCGATGGGCTTCGAAATACTGGAAGGGGACCCCACCCAGATCTTGTGACCGGTTGGGCACCGCGGGACGGTCGGAGAAGAGATTGCGTACGATATAGCGCAAACTCAGCTGCGCGCGTCTGATTTTCCACCGGAGCATGATATTCAAGTTAGCGCTTTCCCGGGAAGTGAGGCTTTGGGCACCGACGAATCCGTTGAACAGGATGAACTGGGGACCGTCCCGATAGTAGTCGTAACCGACCACCAGCCAGGGGATATCCAGCTGCAATTGATAGCTGAAACGGGATTCAGGCTTGTTGGGAAAGACGAGGGGATTATCGAGGTTTAATCGCTGGTAGGCGATTTGGGTACTGATCAGGTTTGCCCATAGCCCACCACCGAGGGCCAAGTCGTAGCCCGAAATCTTGGTACTGGGTATATTCAACGGGACAGGGAGGCGATCGTCAAAGTACCGGTAGGCTATTTTATCATCGTACTGGTTAAAGAAAAAACTGGTGGAGAAGCGCAGCTCGACAATCTGGGTCAAGTAGGTTGGAGAACGATAGATGATTTCCAGACCAATGTCGGTTGTGGCCAGGCGCTCCTTTTTCAGCGGAAACCCCTGGGACTCCTCCTCTGGGGCGCTAGCATTAAGTGCCAGGTCGTTGAGGGTGGGTAAGCGCTGATTACTTCCCTGATTCACGAAAAACGTATAGTATACCAGGTTGGCATTACCTTCCAGGCGGACGCCGAATCGGCTGATCAGTGAGTTGTCCTTCCTGTTGACCTCGTTCCCACCTTTACCGGGGGTGTCGGTCACGGTTTCGGCAATCCCTGACTGGATCTGTTGGAGATGAGTCGTTCTGAACTGATCCCTGCGGAGGCTCGCCTCCCACCGTATCTTTGAGGCGAGTGGATTCGCATCATCACTGAGGAAGCGAATAACGGCCACATAGCCGAGATTGGTTCGTACCCACTGGTCCAATTCCCTGGTTTGAGTAAGGTCCTCGGAATTGAAAGTGATATTATCGCTACTGAAGTCCTGTCGTTCATAATCGAGTTGGAGGGTACTGATCAGCTGGTCACCGGTTAGCTGGTGAGTGATGCGGCCGATCATGCCGCCCTCGTCCAGTTGCCGCTCCAGGTTGGAAAAGAAGTGGTCAATCCACCCCCAGGTCCGTTGGCCCAGAAAAAGGTTCCAATCGGGGGAAGTGTGGATCGGGCCGGAGTAGCTCAGATGAGTGAGGGTTGTGTGATCGCTTTGGGCCACATCCCCTGAAGGCAACTGCAGGAAGTTTTCCAGGCGGTAGTATTTGGCCGCCAGTTGGCCGAAATCAGGGTCGACGGCAGCAGACAGGGAATGAAAGATGTTGGTGTAGAGCGTGCTTCCATCGTAATGGCGGGACTTGCCCGAGTAACGTCCTCCCGCGGCGAACATCCCCAGTCGCCCGGTAGCAGCGAAGCTCAAGTCTTGGTCACCATCATCGCTGATTCCGTAGCCCCGAGTAAAGGTGACCCGGTTGCTGTCGGGCAGGCGCGAAGTAAGGCTGACCACACCACCGAAGGCCCCTTGGCCGAAGAGGGTGGTGCTGCCACCCTTAACCACTTCTACCCGCTCCAGGTCATTTAGATCGATGACCGATAGATCCGTCAGGCCGGTATGGGTGTCGTTCAGTCGCAGGCCATCCAGGAAGACAGCAACTTCATTGGGATTGCTTCCCCGGATGCTCACCAGCTGTTTTCCCGTATTGCTCACCGTGATAGATACGCTGGGCAGTGGACGCAGGGCATCACCGAGATCCCGGGCGCCGAGCTTTTCGATGCTTTCTGCCGTAAGTGCCACAACCGCAGACGAAACATCCGAAGTGATCCAGGACCTTTTACCGGTAATCGTGACGCCCTCCCCCTTGAGGAGGGCCTGCTCCATGGTGATAACCAGGGGGGTGTCTGACGTTACCAGCACTTCCACGGTCTGATAGCTGATGTGGGTGATCTCTATGGTCAGGGGGAGGGGACGGTCCGTTTGGAACTGGAATCGTCCGCCCTCGTCAGTAACCCCACCGTCCTGCGTACCAACCGCCAAAATATTGGCTCCCAATAAGGGGGCCCGAGTTTTCCGATCCACAACCTGACCCCGCACCACGGTGGTGGCTGATAGGGAAGTGGTCATTACAGACAGGAGTATGATATATGAAATCAAGGCCGCCATGAAATATTTTCCATTGTGGCTATCTCAGAGGTCAACGCGCCAGCTTACGGGATTGAAGGAAACTATGCAATGAACGATTCCCCATAGTTCGGTTGCTGGCCCCTTCACGATCAGGCTCTCGATGAGCTAATGGATTACACCAGCGTATACCTTGATGTCTGACCCGTCGATATATGCCAAGCGCGATGGCCTACCCTCCAGGAGCGCCCCTGCGGGGATGCCGAGCTATCCATTGCGTGTCACAGTCACAACTGGAGCGAGGGGTCATTATTCGACACTTGTGGTATTCCATCAATGAGCGTGAGCAAGGCATCAACGACTTGTTGCGCCAGGGCTCCATCGAGCGTGCCCGGCTGTTCCAATTTGAGCCAGATTATCTCATCGCTGTGTGGCGCGACTTGGCAGGCGGACGGCGCCCATTTGGGTACTTAAACCAGTGATCGGTATTCCGGCTTCCAGATGGCGTTGGCTACAGCCTCTTCCAGATTGGGAGGTTCAGGCACACTGGCCAATCCGAGGCGGTATACCTCGGTAGCTACGGCCACGGCAATTCGCGCAGACACCGGCTGTATCGCTGTCAACGCGGGAAAGACGCAACCCTCCTTCAGGAGGTGATCTGGAACGGCCTGAGCGAGGGTCATGGCCGCCTGGTGGAACATGCTGTCAGTAATACGGGTAGCACCGCTGACGACAGCGCCCAAACCGACACCGGGAAAGATATAGGCGTTGTTCCCTTGCCCGGGTCGGTAGGTGCGGCCGTTGAGCTTGACCGGATCAAAGGGGCTGCCACTGGCGAAAATAGCTCGTCCATCGGTCCAGGTGTAGGCCTGTTGGGCGGTACACTCGGCTTTGGACGTGGGATTGCTCAGGGCAAAGATGATGGGTCGCTGAACATGCTGGGCCATGGTCCGCACGATCTCCTCAGTGAAGAGGCCGGTCTGCCCCGAGACACCCAGCAGGATGGTGGGATGGACCTTGGCCACGACCCCTGCCAAGCTGCCGATGGCCGCCTCGTCGCGGGCAAAAGGTCGTTTGTGGATGGGGAGCTGGTCCAGGCGGTTACGGGTCACCAGACCTTTGGAATCGACCAGCCAGAACCGATCTCTGGCCTCCTGCTCGGTGAGACCCTCGTCTTGTAAGCCGGCCAGAAGGGCCTTAGCGATGCCGATGGCGGCTTCACCAGCCCCCAAAAAGACGATGCGCTGATCGGCCAGGGGCTGGCGGGTGATGCGCAGGGCTGCGAGCACGCCGGCCAGAGCAACCGAGCCGGTGCCCTGCATGTCATCGTTGAAAACCGGCCCTACGTCTTTATATTTTGCCAGCAGGCGGAAGGCGTTGGCATTGCCAAAGTCCTCGAATTGGAGGATGCACAGGGGCCAGCGCTTGCGGACGGCGTGGATAAATTCATCGACCAGCTGATCGTAGGCTTCGCCCCGCTCACGGGGGCGGTCCAAGCCCAAGTAAAGCGGATCGAAGCGTATTTGGTCATTGTCGGTTCCCACGTCGAGGCAGACCGGGAGGGTCAGAATGGGATCAATACCGGCTGCGGCCACGTACAGGCTCAGTTTTCCTACCGGGATGCCCATCCCGTTGAGACCCAAATCCCCCAGTCCCAGGATGCGTTCACCATCGGTGAAGACGATGATGCGGATGTCCTGGTAGGGCCAATTCCCCAAAATCTGATCCACCTTTCCGGCATCATCCAGGCTTATGGCCAGCCCCCGTGGACGGCGGAAGATGCGGCTGAACTTCTGGCAGGCCAGTCCCACGGTGGGGGTATAGACGATGGGCATCATCTCTTCGAGGTGACGCTCCAGGAGATAGTAAAAGAGTGTCTCATTGCGGTCGAGCAGGCCGATGAGGTAGATATATTTCGCCAGGTCAGATTCCTTGTAACCGTAATTTTCGTATACTCGTTCCAGTTGTTCTTCGATGGGCACGTACCGGGGCGGCAACAATCCCCGCAGGCCGAGTTTATCACGCTCCGCAGGAGTGAAAGCGGTTCCCTTGTTCAGCCTGGGATCGTGGAGGACATCAACCCCCCTTTTGTTGACTGTCTCTGGCATGGATGGTTCACCCTTTTCAATATGTATGCCTTGATGGACCTTCGGAGCATCGCGGCTGACAAATACCTGACCGCTGCGGCCCTATATGAACACGAAGTTAAGATAAATCGACGGAGTTGGCATGGGCAATGCCGGGACCGTTCAAGCCCCTCTTGATGGTAGGCTTGATCCTGGACTACCTACAGCCATGCCGATGCACAGGGAATGATTTTCCCCGTTTCACACACTTGCAGCTACAGGGGTACCGTGGTCGGCGAATTAAGGTTTATCAGGATAAGCGCTCAAGTGGTGCCGATAGGATAAAAAAGGTAAAACTTAGTACTTGAACTCAAAGTTGAGTTGATAGGCGGTGATGCTGCCCGTGCGACCCTCAGGCAGGTGGTAGCGCAGGTTAGGTGCAACCTTAAAAGCTTTTGCCGGGGAAAAATTCAGGCCGACAATGAAGTCGGTCTCGCGGTCAGGTTCCAGGTCCAAATCGGGTTCGTAGTATTCGACGCGGCCGAATACCTTCATTTTCAGGTCGGGCAGGACCGGAATCCGGTGCTCGACATACACGGCCATGAGCCACTTCGTCAAGTCCATGCCACTATCAGTGAGAACATCAAACTCAGCGCCGACCCGCAACGCTGGCGTGGCCAGGCCGCCGAATAATGCGATGACGGTTCTGCTCTCGGTGAGAGTGTCGGCTCCTTGATAGGTATAGGGCTCGAAACTGCCCACAAAACCGGCATTGAATCCCTTACTCTGGCTCAGATTCTTCGGTCCATACACAACCTGGACAGCCATTTTCTTATACTGGTCATTTTCCACGTGCTTATAACCGATACCATTGGTGAGGGTCAGGTGCAGGTGCAGATTCTCCCCGAAGGTGTTCACATAACCCAGTCCCATATCGGCGGAGTTGGAAAACTTGCGGTCGTGCATGCTCGCCTTGGCCAGGAACCGATAGCCCCAGGTCTTTTCAGCTACATTGAAAATATTCATTCCCTGCAGCCCTATGAGGAACTGCCCCACCGCCGAGCTGTATTCAAGATAAGCAAACTTTTGATAGGCGTGCCATCCCTCTCCCTGGGTCGGGGCGGCTACATCGGTAGTTAAGTTGATTTTCATATCCGGACCCCATGCTTTCTCATATTTCAGGTAAATACGGTCGAATGAGAAATTGTTGAACTCGCCAGCCGTTGAGTCTGTAGGATAAAGCCATTTATAATAAATGGTCCCCGAAAAGCCTTCATTGGCATCTAGGGAAATCAGTAAGCTGAAAAAGGCCATTGTAAGCATGGTCCGAGGGAAAATCATATCGCTTCTAACTCCATAATATGTGTTGAATAGACGCTGAGTTTACAGGCGTACCACGCGAAAATATTTCCGGGCCGCAAACGCTCTATCCAGGGTGTTATATTAACCATTCGTGGTGGTTCAAACATTCTGGAATTAATCAAATGTCATTAGAGAGATCGTGGGCGGATATCGTTCGAGGCCGGGTAGATCGAGTATGGTGAGACTGAGCAGAGTGACGTTTCTCAACTGACCGTTCAATCATGGTGCAGATGAAAGGCCAGCGATGGTTGGTCGTTTCCAGGCAGAGGCGTCGATTCGGTATATGGGAGGAAAAGTGCGGCCCGCCCAGAGTTTCCGATCCTCGGGGCGGACACTTCTTGGTAATCAATCCGTCTCCAGGAAGTGGGCCACCGTCTCCACCGCCTAATGGTTTCGTCGCGCAGTTTGTTGCTGGCGATGATAAAGTTGAAAACGAAACCCACAGTGAATATGATCGAGAAGATCGTAATTAGCTTGCTCCGGATGGACATGCGGTTAAACGATATTATAATACCACTCATGATGCCTCCCAATTCCAGTTGAGGTGGATTGTAACGCAACGGAAACGACCTCCTGGCCGGTTAAGACGGCAATTTCCGCAGGGCGATGCCATTAAAAAGATCTCTGGCTGTCAAGCATAATAAGTCCTTATAAATTGTGGGGTGTAAGTTTTAGGCCGATCGTGGTCGGACGAGGAGACCGTGACGAGGCTTGAAGACATTCTTGCCGGGTGCGTGCTGCACGACACCGAGGAGAGCAAGCCGTCTGAAGGAAGGGAGCGCCGGGAATTTGCTAGCTCCCGACTCGTTTGATTGGGCCACTGATCCCGCACCAATGCGTGGTCCATGGTGGGAGCTTGACCACCGGATCGATGGAGAACTCGTATTCAGCCCGTGGATTGACTGGCCGGCAGGGACATCGTGTGCGAGGATGATAAGCTGGTTTGGCCACTAGGAAAATATTGCCTAGTTGGGGTAATGGTGCTATTATCTAGCGGTCATCCGGCTGCATAATGGAAAGCCAACCTTGGTGACTGATGGCGACCTGTATCCGCGGTCATGGAACGAGCTGGCATGGGGTTTGCGGCTCTATTTTAAAAAGTCAGGTGCTGATGCTGTGAACCGGCAGTGGGTCGCCCTGGCGAGGAATTGTGTATAGTCAGAAATAATGAGGTACACACGAACTGATGTACTGGTGTACAACTTCCATATTCCGATGAAGACCAAAGAGAGGTTTGCTGAATGTTGCAACCCGCGCTAGACGCTGATCAAACGGAGCCCACCAAAGATGAATCGACGTCCGATCATCCTCCGGCGGACATCCCGGTAGATGATACGGACAAGTCCCAGACGCCCAAATTCGTTCCGTGGGATGCAGATCTGTTGCCCGGAAATGTAAGCAGCATGCTCCAGCATCAATCCATTATTAAGAAGGCGCATGTGAGATCTGGTAAGCCGAGGACCATTGTTCCAAAGATGCCTGTGGAAGTGGAGCTGAAGGAAGCGGAGATCACTCCCATCGTTGATGGGGATAGCGTTGTAGGCATCAAGGTCATTTGCCAATGCGGGGCAACCCATGAAATTAGATTCGAGTATGACGAACCATAATGGCTGAGCCTATCGAAAATCCGACACCCAGTCCGCCCCCAACTGAATCGGTCGCGATCAAGATTCTGAAGGGGGGGTATGTGGCCACCCTCCTTGTCGCGAAAGAGGTTACCACATTTCCCACCATCAAACAGGTGCACCTGGCCATTGAGAAGGCCAAGGTAAATTACGGTATTGACGACCGGGTTGTGGAAAAGCTGGTGATGCAAGAGATTAAAGGCAAACCATTGGTTTTTGCCAAGGGGAAGCCACCGGTCGCCGGAGGGGCCGCCCGATTGATTTGGAATGCAGTCAAGAACGATGGGGACGAATCAAAGGATGTCATTGAGGAACCGCCTCAATTTATGCCGCAGAGGCACTATTTCAGTCGCGTGGAGAAAGGGGATCGGATCCTGTCCAGATTACCGCCCACAGAGGGTACTCGGGGGATTAACGTCTATGGCGAATCCATCGCCGCCGGAGGGGATGATGTTCCCTTGCCTCAAGGGGAGGGTACCTATCCTTCTAAAGATGGCCTGTCCTTGCTTGCTGCCGTCGATGGTGTCGCCTCTTGGTCGGGTGAACATGTCTTGGTTTCAGAGGTAACGCATATTGATGGTAGCGTCGATACCCAGACCGGTGATCTCAAGATTGAGGGCTCGCTGCATATTGAGAAGGATGTACGTGCGGGGTTCAAGGTTGAAGCTATCGGAGATATCTATATCGGCGGTAATATCGAAGGAGCTGTCGTCTATTCCCGAAGTGGTAGCGTCGTTGTACGCAACGGGATTTTGGGGCAATCCCGTGCCCGCATTTTGGCCGGGCAGGATATCGTTGCCGGTTTCATCCAGGATGCGACCATCGGCGCCAAGCAGGATGTCAAAGTAGATCGCTACATCATTAACAGCTCCGTCACCGCCGGTCATTATATCCTGGCTATGGCCAATGAAGGGATTGTACGGGGAGGTTCCCTGTTTGCCGAAAAGAAAATTGAGGCCAATGTGGTCGGCTCGAACAGTCGGATTGAGACGGACTTGCGGGTCGGTTATACGCCTCCCGAAAATGTTTCGAGGGCTCGCTACCTCCTGGGCAGTGACCAGCGACGCAATCGCACGGACTTGGCCTACGTGCAAAAGAGGCTCGCTTTTTTGCAGCTTCTGAAGGAGCGAATGGGTAATCTTACCGAGGAAAAGGAGCTCCAACTGGCGGAGTTGGAAAAAAAGGAAAATATCTTACTCCACCAACAGCGGGCGCATATTGAGCAGGAAGATGAATTGGATAGCCACCGGGAGGTGGAGATGAATATAACAGCCGAGGCGGAAAGTATCCGAGTTCATCAAACCATCTATCCCGATGTGAGAGTAGCCATCGGGGACGTTACCATAGAGATAAACAAGGCACGCCAGAACATTATGTTTTTCCGGGTTGGGGAAAAAGTGAGTTTTGGCCCGCTTCGTCAAGCGGTCACTCCAAACAAGGCGCGTGGAAAATAATGTGAGGGGCGGACACTCCGCTTGATCCCAACCATACTGACGTGTGAAATGGATACGAATAGGCAGAGTATGGAATCGAGAATACTAGTTGTTGATGATGAAAAGTTCATAGTCGAAGCTATTGCGCAGCACTTGAAGCAGAGCGGCTATGCGGTGGCCACCTTCATCGACCCAGTCAAAGCCAAAGAGGTCATAGAAACCGAGGATTTTGATCTGGTTCTCACGGACTTGCGGATGCCTCATGTATCGGGCATGGACATCACACGGGCCGTGCATAAGCGCAACAAGGACACTCTGGTTATCATCCTGACCGGATATGCAACACTGGACTCGGCAATCGAGTCGGTGCATCTCCAGGTATACGCCTACCTGAACAAGCCCTTTGACTTGCGGCAACTGGGACAGGTGGTTGAACGTGCACTTACTGAGCAGCGCCTTAAGCGGGAGAACGAAATCCTCCAGGCTCGTATCGCCAAAATGCTCAACGATGTAACCACCCTACATAAGGTTTCCCAATTACTTTACGATACCGATGATTGGGACATGACCTTGGAGTTTGTTCTGGATACTTTATCCATCGGGCTCGTCCTGACTCACAGTTGTCTCCTGTTTAAAGATGAACGGAAGGGTTACCGGCTGGGTAAAGGTAATTTTCCTGACAAATCACCCCTGGGTAAGACGATTTCCAACTATTCCTGGAAGAATTTGGAAGCCATAGTATCGACGGAGAAGCCCACTTCGTTGAAGGTCGGAGGGGAGACACCCAAGATGATTCAGGAGCTCTCTTCTCGCAGGGAACCCCTCCATGGCATATTTTTCACACCGATTCGTTATCGTGAGAACCTGTTAGGATTCCTGGTTGTATTTTGCGTCGATAATACGGAGTGCATTACTGAAGATCAGCAAACACTTCTCGAGATCCTAGCCACTCAAATTGCTCCGCAGATGTTTCAATCCGACGAACGGCGAGCCGATCAGGCCAGTGCCGACCTATCGCTTGCCAATGTGCAAGCAAGCCTTCGGCGGGAGATTGATGCCCTCGGAGTGGATGGAGAGGTGGTGGGGATCAATCTCCTGCGATTCATCACCCCCAGGGTACTGAGAAGTCAGGCGGAGGTCGATGCCTTCCATAAGGCTTGCGCTCAGCTTGTACTTAAGCACGACTCGCACGCGAAACTTCAATGGCTGATGGCCGATACAGCATTCATGATACTGCCGGGTTCTAACCGGGTACAGGCGGAAATAACCTGTATGGCCCTGTCCGAAGACTACCAGAAGTCAGAAATTATTGACGCAAAAATAGAGGGGGTTGCCAAGTTGTTGTTTGCTTCTGCCGCATGGCCCGAAGATGCCGCAGGCACGGCGGAGCTGATTATGGTCGTATGCTCGCGACTCATGCACCAGATGCACGAGGACGTATTCAAGCGATTGGCAACCAAGTCGGTGAATGCCTGAGGAAGAACAAGGTCCTGATAATGCGCAATCGGTGCTAATCGTCGGGGATGATGAGGCCGCTCTTAAAGCGCTGACTCTTCAGATTCAGGCTAGAGGGTGGCAGATCACCTCCACCACCGATCCCCATAAAGCCCAAGCCCGCTTTCAAGCGCAATCGACAACAGTTGCCCTGCTTGATATTGATATGTCCGGGTTGAATGCCGTTGATCTGGCACGGAACCTGAGGCGGGACAGCCCCAATCTTATTGTTATTTTCATGACCGGATTTCCTGGCCTTAGCCAGGCTATTGAAGGGGTGCAACAGGTGGCTTACGACTACCTGGTTAAGCCGTTCCGCATTGAACAGCTCGTTCTTATCATCAATCGAGCGCGACGCGAACTGGCCTTGCTCAGGGAGAACCGGGCTCTGATCGAAACCGTCGGTAGACTCCAGACCAGTTTAGATGCGTTAACGACTACCGCCGAGACCGACCGGATCGAACCAAGGGAACAAGAGGCGCCCGAGGAATCACCGCTACCGGAAACCAAGTCACCCGACTCCCTATTGAAAACCATCCCTGGGAGCGGATATGACCCCATCGGCAGCTACGCGCGTCAAATGCATCCATCCCCTTCGCCCGTTGCCCAGGGAAATGTGACCCGTCCTGGTGCTCAGCAGACGCCGGCGACCCCATCCGGCGAAGACACATCGGCTGAGAGCGAGCAGCCTCGAGATAACCATGCCGAATAGTCTGGACCCCCAAGCGCCCATCGAGGATCTTATGGCGCAGTTTCGTATGGTGGCTGCGGAGGTTCAGTCCGCCTATCACCAGCTTGAGCAGGAACTGCTTATGGAGGGGAAAGAAGATTGGGAACCGGAACCGGCCACTACGGGCTTGGCATTGCCCAACCTGGCGCCCCTGCATCTTATGGGGACCCTGGTAGGGGGATTATCGAAGGCATCGTTAGTGATCAACCAGACTCTTGAAGTGATCTCCGCCAATGGAGAGGCCCAAAAAGATTTCAACCTGGGCGAGAGCACGTCCTTGAGGGCTGTCCTGGCGCCCGCGTCAGCGAAACTGCTGCAGCAACTCATTGATGACGCGGCCTCGCGCAGCGCTGTCGATATTCGACTGAAGAATGGGAGTTCCGCCGGGATCTTTGACAGTATCTACCTGGACAACCCCATCGAGAAGGGCCGGCTCCTGTTGTTGGTGGCCCAAGACCTGGAACTGGACCACCTTCGAGAGGTGGAGGATCAGATCCTGAAGAACCTCACCGGCACCCTGGTCCATGAGATTCGCACACCGCTGACTTCCATGCAAGGGTTTGCCGAGCTGTTGCTCCAGGTTCAGGATTCGGACTCCCAGGAGACGGACAAACTCAATATGATTCGCCAGGGGATCGAGCGGTTGAACTTGCTGGCATCCACCCTGGGTACCGTCTTCCATGAAATCGTGGAACCGCACTGGATCAAAGTCGATTTATACCCCTTTCTTGTAAACTTGGTCGAAAAGTTTCTGGTCAATCGGTCGCTGGCGGAAGACATCATCGGCCCGGTGAGTCGGCAGGAGGAAGTCCAGGTCGTTACCGATCCCGAGTTGCTCCGCCTGGCCTTGGAGCGGATTCTGGATAATGCAGTGGAGGCTTTGCACCGACCCAGCCCCGGGCAGGTCCAGATCAAATTATTCCGAACAGGTACGGAGGCGACCATCGAAATTTGTGATCGTGGCATCGGTCTGGGGAAATCGGACGGGTCGAACTGGTGGGCGCCATTTTACACCACCAAATCAGGGCATCTTGGTTTAGGACTGGTCGAAGTGCGCC
>JADFNF010000190.1 GCA_022563485.1 Fidelibacterota bacterium
ACTCGAAAAGGTGGAGAAGTTTTTCACTTAGACTAGCCACCCAGGCATGAACAAGAGAGCCGTTCTCAATACGCTTTGCATCCTGGTTATCTTCACTGGGCTGTTCATGCTGTTCAGTGCAGCTTGGGCCTGGTATTTTGATGATGGCGACCTGAAGGCGCTGCTGCAGTCGGTGGCCATCTGCATGGTCTTTGGGGTCCCCGGCTTCCTGCTCACCCGGGGGCGTTTTACCCTGACCAGTCGCGACGGTTTTGCCATTGTCACTCTGGGATGGCTGACCATGGCACTCTTCGCGACCCTGCCCTTTCTCATCTCCGGGGCGATTATCAATTTCACCGATGCCTTTTTTGAGGCCATGTCGGGACTCACCACAACGGGGGCGACGATACTTGTTGATATCGAAGCCATGCCCCGGGGAATTCTCTTCTGGCGGGCCTTCATCCAGTGGGTTGGCGGCATAGGAATCATCATGTTTTCCGTGGCTATCCTCCCCTTTATGGGGGTGGGGGGAACCTCTCTACTGAGGGCCGAAGTTCCGGGGCCAACGGTGGATCGTATCCAACCAAGGATCCAGGAAACAGCCAAGACCCTCTGGTTGACCTACATACTCATCAGCGCCACCGAAGCCGTTTTGCTCCGCCTGGGGGGCCTCTCCTGGTTCAGCAGCCTGACCCACACTTTCACCACAATGGCCACCGGGGGCTTCTCCATCAACAATGACAGTATCAACAGTCAAATTCCCTATGTGCAATATGTGATTATCTTCTTCATGCTCATAGCGGGTATCAACTTCACGCTCCACGGCAAGCTGCTGCTCAACAGGGAGAACCACTATCGGGGAAACCGGGAACTCTATTTTTTTCTCGGGATCATCGGATTTTTTACAATGCTGCTGTTCATCGATATTTCAATGAACAAATACGGGTGGGGGGAATACAGTTTCCGGCATGCCCTGTTCACCGCGACCTCCATCCTCACCACTACCGGTTTCGGGACCTTGGATTACGAAACCTGGACCCCTTTCGCCCAGATGTTGATCTTTGCCCTGTTTTTCATCGGCGGATCGGCAGGTTCGACGGGCGGCGGCATCAAGGTCATTCGTATCCTGGTCATCCTCAAATATATTCTAGCTGAAATGCGCAAGTTGGTCCACCCCAACGCCATCATACCGGTGCGGATCGGCGGCCGGGCCATCCCCGAAACGGTGATCAAGAACACGATCGGGTTCCTCCTCTTTTACCTGGGCATTTTCCTCGTGGTCGCCATTCTGCTGACCTTTTTCGACCTGGACATGCTGTCGGCCCTCGGCGCCTCGGCTTCCGCCATCGGGAACATCGGTCCCGGATTTGGATCGATAGGCCCCTATGACAATTATGCCCACCTGGCCGATCCCGCCAAATGGATCCTCAGTTTCGCCATGCTCCTGGGCCGCCTCGAAATCTTTACCGTCATGGTCCTTTTCAGCCGCACCTTCTGGAAATAAATCGGCGGCAGGATCCCTGGAATGGAGCCTGGAGCAGGTCACACGATGCTGAAGGACAACCCCATCACCCGCGGAAAATCCCTACCAGATCTGGAGAAGCATGGGCCGGAGGCCATCGATCAGGCGCCAGCGGACGGCCGTGTCCAAGTCCCCAAGGAATTGTGGTGGCACAACCTGGGGCAAAAGACCTAAGGCTCATGGGCCGGTTCATCAGGCTGCGGTATGGCTAGGCCCGGGCGTCACTGGCCGACGGGTCTCCCGCAAGCGGCCTGCCGTTCGTGCTTAAATTCACCAGCATGATCGGAGTTGAACCATGCCGGAATCGTTAACCCTTGCTGACAAGCTCCTCCGCCTGCCCCGGTCGCCAGGCGTCTACCTGTTCAAGGACGCCCAAGGGGTCATCATCTACATCGGTAAGGCCAAGGTGCTGCGCAACCGGGTGCGTTCCTATTTCCAGTCCCCGGTCGGCAAGGATTTCAAGACCCGCCGCATGGTGCCCAAGATTGCCGACTTGGACTGGATCGTCATGGGCAGCGAGGTGGAGGCCCTCATGGCCGAGCAGGACCTGGTGCGCCACCATCAGCCCAAATACAACCTGCTCCTCAAGGACGATAAATCCTATCCCTACATCAAGATCACCAAGGAACCGTACCCTCAGGTTCTCCTGACCCGCAACGTGGTGCCGGACGGCGGCCGCTACCTGGGGCCCTATACCGATGTCAAACGCCTGAGAGAAACCTTGCAGGTTCTCCATAAAATTTTTCCCATCCGTACCTGCACTTACCACATTACCCGCGAGACCATCCGCGCGAAGAAACACAAGGTCTGCCTCGATTATCACATCAAGCGATGCCTCGGTCCCTGTGAGGGCCTGCAGAGCGAGACCGATTACCGGACCATGGTGGATCAAGTGGTTGCGTTTCTCCAGGGCCGGTCGGGCGAGATCATCGCCCAACTGACGGTGGCTATGAAGCAGGCAGCCGATGAGCTCCGCTTCGAGGATGCGGCCCGCCTCCGGGACCAGTTCCAGGTCACTCAGCACTATGCCGCCCGCCAACCGGTCCTCAGCCACGACGCAGCCGACCGGGATGTGCTGGCCATCGACGTGGCCTCCAGCTACGGCGTCGGGGTCGTGCTGCGGGTGCGCAAGGGAAAGCTCATCGGCAAGGAGAGCTTTAACCTCACCATCGGCGATCCTCAGGAACAGGTGGAGAACTTCTACGGTTTTCTAAAGCAGTACTACAACCAGACGGATTTCATCCCACCCGAAATCCTGGTGCAGGAGCCAGCCGCTGATTTCCCGGAAGTGGGGAGTTGGTTGTCTGAAAAGGCTGAGAGAAAAGTCAGGTTGCGCCACCCGGTGCGGGGGGAGAAGGTCCGGCTGCTGGGCATGGCCCGGCGCAACGCCACCCTCATGCTCAATGAGATCAAGCTGAAAAAGGTCCGCCGGCGCGAGATGGTCCCCTCGGCAGTGGAGCGGCTGCAGGAAGACCTGGGCCTGGAGGTCTCCCCCCGGCGCATCGAGGGGTTCGACAACTCCAATATCCAGGGGACCCACCCGGTGTCGTCCATGGTCTGCTTTGTAGATGGCAAGCCGAAAAAAAGGGAGTACCGCAAGTACCATATCAAGACGGTGACGGGGGCCGACGATTTCGCCTCCATCTACGAGGTGGTCTCCCGCCGGTATCGCCGGGTGCTGGACGAACCTGAAGGTCCGGGACTCCCCGACCTGGTCCTTATCGACGGGGGCAAGGGGCAGCTCACCATGGCCAAGGCGGCCCTGAACGACCTGGGGCTGTCCTACCTGCCGGTCATCGGCCTGGCCAAGCGGCTGGAGGAGGTATACCGGCCGGGCCACGCCGAGCCGTTCAACATCCCGAAACATTCGCCGGGGCTGTCGCTCCTGCGCCGGATACGGGACGAGGCCCACCGCTTCGCCATCACCTTCCACCGCCAGCAGCGCACCAAGGCCATGACCACCTCGGTCCTGGACGATATCCCCGGCATCGGTCCTCAGAGGCTGAAGGCCATCTGGAAGGTGTTCAGCTCGTTGGAGGAGCTTGCCAACACCGAGGCTACCGAGATCTCAGAGAGGGCTAAGCTGCCAGTGGCAGTGGCCGAGGCAGTACGGGAGCGGGCGAAGAGTGTGGGGGCAAAAGGTTAAGTCTGTCCGTAGGCCTTTAGGAATTCATCGCGAGAGATACCTGCTTTAGTGCAAATGGTCCGAAGGGTTGAGCCTTTGATGCGCTAATGAATTGGCATGGTTAAGGGTGTTCGTGTCCCGTCGGGGTTTTCTC
>JADFNF010000022.1 GCA_022563485.1 Fidelibacterota bacterium
GGCCACGCCAACCAGTATCCAGAATGACAGGGAAGAGCTGGCATCGATGACGAGCCAAGCGCCCAGCCCCAGGCAGGCCAGAAACAGGACGATATTCAGAATATGCCTGCCAGGCAGCAGCACCGGCTTTTCGGTGATGAGTCCCCGGAGTTTGGCAAAGGCGATCATGCTGCCCGTGAAGGCCACACCCCCGATTAATGCCGATGCCCCGGCGGCTACCGTTGTCTGGGTCGCCAGGGCCTCCAACAGATTGCCTCTGAGGGCCTCTTCCAGGGCCGCCCCGGCCGCCAAGGCCGATGCGCCGCCTCCCAAACCGTTGAAAACCGCCACGACCTGGGGTATGGCGGTCATGGGGCTGCGATAGGCCATAAGCGCGCCGATAATGGCGCCCACGGCCAGTCCTGCCACAATAACCTCAAAGCTGACGATACGTTTGTCGAGCAACGTCACCACAATCGCTATCAACATGCCGAAGGCTCCCAGCAGATTACCTCGCACGGCTGTTCGCGGGTGTGACAACCCGGTCAGGGCGAAAATGAACAGGACCGCGGCGATTAGGTAGACGAGATTGACGACTGCTTGGGACATACTATTTCTCTTGGCGGAACATTTCAAGCATGCGGTGGGTGACGAGGAACCCGCCCACGACGTTGACCGTAGCCATGGTTACTGCGATAAAACCCAGGACCGTGGTAAAGGTGCTGAGTTGGGAGCCGGCGGTTACCAGGGTTCCCACCAGGGTGATACCCGAAATGGCGTTGGCCCCCGACATGAGGGGCGTGTGCAGCAGGGGCGGCACTTTGGTGATGACCGCATAACCCACAAAGAGGGCTAGGACAAAGATGGTCAGAGATGTGACAAAAACCTCCATCAGCTTAGCATCCTTTCATTGATTGACCACCGGGGAGGGTGCTAAACCCAACAGCTCCCGCACCTGACTATTGTATACCTCGCCGTCATAGGTCAACAGGCTACCCCGAATGATCTCATCTTCCAGATTCAAGTTCAGTTGGCCCTCATCCAAAAGGTTATGTAGAAAAGTGGTGATGTTTTTGGCAAACATCTGGCTGGCATGATAGGGGATCGTTGAGGGAAGGTTCACCGGCCCCATTATGGTGACACCATGCATCTCGATCGTCTGGCCCGGTTGGGTGAGTTCACAGTTGCCTCCGCCTTCGGCCGCCAGATCCAGGATGACTGAGCCGGGGTGCATACCTGCCACCATCTCTTTTGTGATCAGGATCGGGGCTTTTTTCCCAGGGACGGCGGCCGTTGTAATGACCACATCGCTGTCTCCAACGACCTGGGTCATCATTTCTCGCTGTCGGCGATAGAAATCTTCGTCCATGGCCTTGGCATACCCGCCGGAATCTTCCCCATCCTCCGCTGCCAGTTCAATTTCAAGAAATTTGGCTTCCAGACTTTCCACCTGCTCCCGGACTGCGGGGCGGACATCGTAGGCCTGCACGGCTGCGCCGAGGCGCCGGGCGGTGGCAATGGCCTGCAGGCCGGCTACACCTGCTCCCACGATGAAGACCTTGGCAGGAGCAAGGGTACCGGCAGCGGTTATCATCATTGGAAAGATTTTATTGAGCGCCTCAGCCGCCAGCAATACGGCTTTGTAACCGGCGATGGTAGCCATGGAACTCAAAACGTCCATGGACTGGGCCCGGCTGATGCGGGGGAGCAGTTCCAATGCAAACGCCCTGACCCCCTTCCCTGCCAGCTGGGTGGCCGTCTCGGGTGCTCCGAGGGGATTGAATAGCCCTACCACCACTTGGCCGGGCCGGACTAATTTAAGGTCTGCCTGCCCTGTTTCGGGATAAGATCCCACCCCGTGGACCTGCAGAATCACATCGGCAGTAGCAAACAGTTCTGCCCGGCTGGTTGTCAGACTGACTCCCCGCTCTTCGTAGGCCCGATCTGGAAAGCCTGCCTGATCCCCGGCCCCTTTTTCGACCCGCACCTCAAGACCTGCTTTGACCAGCGCCGGTATCAAAGCCGGTACCAGGGCTACTCGCCGCTCGCCGGGATACAGCTCAGCTGGCACGCCTACTATCATCTTGACACCCAGGTTAAGGCATTCTTCATCAGCGGCTTCCGATCACGGGTGCTATTGCAACGGAAACTTCCGTAGCATAACCTAATCGGTTGGGTATCGGGATGATCTCAGCGCACACTGTCCAAAAACTCGCTTGATTTTCCATCTTGCCCTCCAACGATTCCCTTGGCGGACAGGCGCCATGCTATGTTATCGTACGGCAATCCCCAGCATAGCATTTCTGTCCTTGAAAATTGTAGATTGGAAGCGGTGAAAAATAAGAGACATATTGCGCTATTCCAAGGTTCTCGTTTCAGCTCATGGGAAGCGCCATCAGTCTAATAATTCTCCCGGGAGGAACAGCGCTCAAGCCCCAAGTTAGTACTGGCGAGATAGCAGACTTTAGATTTTTATGAACGAAAAGGCCCGGTATTTCTTTACGACACTATTCGTCCTGTGGCTATCCAGCATACGTGCTCGAATCTAACCACCTGCTGGAATACGGGGAATGGTCAGGCACACCCCGCTTGTGAAGGCGATCATTCCCCGGGCTTGCAGGAAAGGGGCACTCGTCAGTTCTCTTCTGGCACAAGCAGCATTGTGCCTACATTCGCTATCCGGCGACCGGCCTGCTCTATGTGGGTGCCGGATCAGATATGGCCGTTAAATAAAATTGAAGGTAGCCTTGCCCTGGCTCTGATTCTGGAGTAAATCCCTCCTTTGGGGGGCGCCCTGACAACTAAAAATCGGTGAACTAACGATCAACATTAGATAACACTTGACTTAGTACAAGTAAATGATGCAATATAGGCTAGAATTACCTCAATTAGTCAATCATGGCTGAGTTATTAGTATAAATGCGGCTTGCCAACAGAGCAAGTTGATAGGGTGGGAGTCTTTCATTTTTTCTGCTTATGCATTTGTAGAAGGCAGAATAACGGGTCCGTTAATAGTAATGAGGTGCATAATGCGAGTCAAGTTCTATCTATTTGGTCTAGCCGTGAGCCTGTTATACGTCGGTCAAGTTATGGGCCAGGAACACCGGGTTACCGGGCAAGTGATTTCCGGAGAGAACAGGACTCCGTTGCTCGGAGTAAATATTACCGTTCAGAATTCAGATTTGGGGACTATTACTGATCTTGACGGACATTTTGAGCTGGAAGTTGCTTCACCTCAGGATGTTTTGGTCTTCGCTTATATCGGGTATCAGGTTGCGGAAATTCCCATCAATGGCCGTGGGGTGGTTGATGTCGTCCTGACACCCCAGGCCATTGCCGGACAGGAGCTGGTAGTGATCGGGTATGGTACCCAGCAACGCAGGGATATTACCAGCTCCATTTTCTCATTGAAGGAGGCGAGTTTCACCCAGGGCGCCATCACCGATGTTCAATCACTGCTTCAGGCCCGGGTGCCGGGTGTGGTGATCACTCAGAGCAATGGTGATTTAGGAGGTGCACGCGTAATCCGAATCCGGGGAGGCACCTCGGTGAACGCCGGCAACGGTCCGATGATTGTCATCGATGGGGTGCCCATTGATAATGAGTCAGCGATCCCCGGCGGTACCGGGATCACCGATGGTACTCGGGATAATCCGCTGAGCATGCTGAATCCGAACGATATCGCCTCCATTGAAGTTTTAAAAGACGCCTCAGCGGCCGCCATCTATGGGGCCCGGGGAGGGAACGGCGTGATTCTGATTACCACCAAGGAAGGACGAGCCGGCGGGGTTCCTCTGACTTACAGCACCTATACCAGCTATTCGACCGTGTCTAACACCTTAGACTTGTTGGACGCCAAGGCATACAGGGCTTTTGCGGCGGATGTTGGCGCAACCCCCACTATGCTAGATGCCAGCACTGACTGGCAAAACGTAATCTTCAGTACGGCCGTCTCCCAGCGCCATCATCTTTCCTTCGGTGGAGGCACCGAAACCTCCCGGTATCTGGTTTCATTGAGCTACCTGAATGAGCAGGGCATCGTGTTGAATTCCGAGCGGCAACGTTTTTCAGTCCGCTTGAACATGAACAATACCCTACTCGATGGAAAATTGCGCTTGGCATTGCGCATTAATCCCACCTTCATCAAGAAAAATAATACCCCCTATCAGCAGGCAGGAGGCTTCGAGGGGGGACTGTTCACCAACGTTTACAAGCTCAATCCTACACTTCCGGTTTACTTAAGCGATGGAACAACATATTATGAGCCTGGGAATCCGGGTATCCGGAATCCGGTGGCCTTGCTCAATGGAATCGAAGATGTATCCCAGAACATGCGCATCTTTTTCAATGGCACTGTAGAATATGAATTCATCCAGGGCTTAAGCGCCAAGCTCAACCTGGGATTGGATCGGACCGCCGCCTCTCGGAATATTTATCAACCGAGAAGCTTACCCTATGCGGCAGCCTTTGGCGGTAGAGCTGATGTCCTCAATAACGAAAGGCAATCCACGCTGTTTGAGTCGACGCTAAACTATCGAACGAATATTGGCACCTCGAATCTGGATGCCTCGGTAGGGTATACCTTCCAGGAGTTCGAGAATAATGGGTTCGGAGCCATTGCTCAAGACTTTGTCACCGATGCCTGGTCATACAATAACCTCGCGGGTGGAGCCAATTTTGCGGAAAAGCCGTTTTCCTTCAGGGATAGGAACCGACTGGTGTCTTTCCTCGGACGCGTCAATTATAACTTGGCCGGCAAGTATCTGATTAGTACGGCCGTCCGGCGCGAGGGGTCTTCCCGCTTTGGATCGGGAAATAAATGGGGTCTGTTCCCCTCCGGCTCCATCGGATGGCGCCTCTCTGAAGAACCGTTTCTGCGGTCTATTGACGTCGTAAGTGACTTGAAGTTAAGAGCAAGTTGGGGCATCGCTGGGAACCAGGATATTGGGAATTATCGATCCCTGGTTCTCCTTGGCCCAGGAGCCAATGCCGTTATCGGGGGTAGCGAAGTGACGGGCGTAGCGGCGACCCAACTGCCCAATGCCGATCTGCAATGGGAGGAAACCAGCCAGCTGAATTTGGGGCTGGACTTCAGTTTTTATCGCGACAGAATATCCGGTTCCATTGATGTATATACCAAAACGACCACGGACCTATTAGTCGAGATTGACGTGCCGCAGCCGGCCGTGGTCACCACGACCCTGGCTAATGTGGGCGAAGTAACCAACAAGGGGATTGAGTTTGCACTGAATACTGTGAATTTCTCCACACCGGATTTTTTCTGGCGGACCAGTTTTAACTTTGCCAGCAATAAGAATGAAGTGGTCAGCTTGGGTGACGACAAGGACAAGTTTATTACCACCGGTAATGTCAGTGGCGCCGGGTTGAGCGGCGTCCAGGCACAGATTATCAAACCTGGTGAGGCATTAGGTACATTCTTTGGATTTAAATTCCTTGGATATGATGCCAACGGTGAAGAAATATTATCGACCGAAGGTGGGCCCCTGAATGATGGAAGACTGATTTTAGGTGTGGCTCGACCGGACTTTACTTTCGGTATATCCAATACCATCAATTACAAGAATATAGACTTCCGAGTCTTCATCCAAGGTGTACAGGGAATTGATATCCTGAACAACACTCGCCTGGAATATCAGCGGCCTTCCAATATCTTCAACGGCATTAATCTCATGGCCGGGGCGGTGGATGATGTTAAGGCTGGAATTGATCCAGAAGCAGCGGTAGCCTACTCAGATCGATTCATTGAAGACGGATCGTTCATTCGGCTGCAGAATATCACCGTAGGATACACCCTACAGACGGATAGGGTGAGAAACCTGCGTTTCTACCTGAGCGCCGATAACCTGTTCGTGCTGACCGACTACACGGGTTATGATCCTGAAGTGCACACCTTTACCGGGCGGGCCCTGGGGATCGATTACACTAACGTTCCGCGAGCCCGGACGTTCTCCATCGGTTTAAACATTGGGTTATAAGCAGGAAATTTCAAAACCATAAGGGAGCATGCTATGAAGAATAACCATATCAGTCATAGAATTCGGTTGCTCATACCGTTTCTATTGATGCCGCTGCTGTTCTGGAGCTGCACGGATCTGGACGAAACGATCTTCAGCCAGGCGACACCCGAGAACTTCTATGGAACAGAGGATGAATTGATCGCTGCGGTCATGCCGGTCTATGCGAACCTTAGAGACTATACCTTTGGTGACTATTCGCAGACACAGGAAGTTTCCTCAGATGAAATAGTCGTACCGACGCGCGGCGGAGACTGGGACGATGGAGGCGTCTGGCGGGCACTTCAGGAACATACCTGGACAAGCACCCACGGCCAAGTGAATGGGGTCTGGACGAGTGCCTTTCGAGGTATAGCGCGAGCGAACTCCACGCTGGAGAACCTGGGAAAATCGACCAGTGATTCGGACCTCATCCCCACCTTTATGGCGGAAGTACAGTTTCTAAGAGCGTTTTATTATTGGTGGCTGGTCGATCTGTTCGGCGGGGTGCCGATTGTCACGGCTGCGACCACGGATCCGGACAATCCCCCCTCCCCAAGTACCCGAACACAAGTGTTCGATTTCATCGTGACAGAAATCAACGAAGCGCTGCCGGGACTCGAGGATGCTTCGACACTGGGGGCCGCCGGTTACGGGCGGGTCTCGAAGGGGGCCGCCCATGCAATGCTGGCCACCTTATACCTGAATGCCGAGGTCTATACGGGAACAGCCATGTGGAGCGAATGTGTTGCGGAATGTAATGCAGTGATTAATTCTGGTACTTATGAGCTGATTGCTAATTATCCGGACATCTTTGCACTGGAAAATGAGGGACCCGGCAACACGGAGAATATCTTTGTAGTTGGCCATCTGGCGCAACCGGGAGTCGGATTTAACCGCCACATGGCGACCTTGCACTACAATCAGATCCCCTCAAACCCGTGGAATGGATTCGCCGTCCTGGCCGATTTCTATAATGCTTTCGACGCCGATGACGTCCGTCTCAACCAACTGCTGGTGGGACAGCAGTTTGTGTTAGGCGGACCGGCCGCAGGCGATTCGGCGCTTGATCGTCAGGATAATCCATTGTTCTTTACAGTGGAATTTCCTTTATTTGGTGCCACCGAAGGAGATGGTGTGCGCATGCTCAAGTGGCCCGTTGATCCCAATATGAGCGGGGGCGATGCCGGTGACGACATGCCCATATTCCGGTATGCGCATATCCTGCTGGCCAAAGCGGAAGCACAGTTACGGTTGGGTAACACCGCTGATGCCCTTGACCTGGTTAATCAGGTGCGGGCACGGGCCTTTGAGCCTGATAAACCATTGACGGCTATCACTCTCGATGATATCTTGGCCGAGCGCGGCTTTGAGTTATTCTGGGAGAATTACCGTCGCCAGGATCAGATCAGACACGGGAAATATCTTGACAAGTGGACCTTGAAAGATGCAAATACCGCTGATACGTTCAGAAGAATCTTTCCCATCCCACAGATTCAGATGGATGCCAATCCCAATCTGGTACAGAATCCGGGATATTGATGTTCCTGCGATAGAGATCTTTCATACTTGGCATCATCGATCCTAACGTAAGCGGCAGAGTTCTTCTGCCGCTTACGTATTTTATATTGAATATCATTCATCCCGGCACGACGACTTTCTTGCTATAAATTACCTCCTATGAACATCGCGAAAGCGTCCTCATATGTCTGTGGACTATATCTAATTCAGCTGCTCTCCTGCAGTGAACAGCCGCCCGCCATTCAGGTCGATAAGCTGTTTACTTTACTGCCCAATGATTACACCCATTTGAAATTTGAAAACACTTTGGTGGATGAAATGGACTATAACGTATTTAAGTACCGTAATTTTTATAACGGCGGCGGTGTGGCGATCGGGGATGTCAACAATGATGGCCTGCCGGACGTGTACCTGGTGGCCAATCGGCTGCCCAATAAACTGTTCCTGAACCAGGGTGATTTCCACTTTCGGGAGGTGACAAAACAGGCCGGCGTGGCGGGAACCCACACCTGGTCCACTGGGGTATGCATGGTTGATGTCAATGGTGATGGACGGCTGGATATATATGTCTGCAACTCAGGTAATATCAAGGGTGATAACCGCGCCAATGAACTTTTTATCAATCAGGGGAATAGGGAAGACGGTGTTCCCGTCTTTAGAGAAGCTGCCGCTGAATATGGCATTGATGACCACGGGTTTTCCACTCATGCTGCCTTCTTCGATTATGACAACGATGGTGATTTAGATTTATATGTACTCAATAATGCCTTCCGGGCCCTGAGTACCTTTGATTTGTCCCATAATTTACGCCACGAACGGGACCCCTACGGTGGAGACCGACTCTATCGCAATGATCCTTCGACAAGCTCAGGACAGGTCCCTTCGACAAGCTCAGGACGGAAATTCGTGGATGTTAGCGAGGAGGCCGGTATCTATGGTAGTGTGATTGCATTTGGATTGGAGGTCGCGATCACCGATATTAACAATGACCGCTGGCTGGATATTTATGTGGCCAATGATTTTTTCGAGCGGGACTATTTGTATATCAACAATCACGATGGCACCTTCACAGAAAAACTGGAAGAAATGATACGGCACACCAGCCTCGCCTCCATGGGTGGAGATATTGCCGATCTCAATAACGATGGGTTGATGGACATTTACGCCATTGACATGCTTCCAGAAGATGATTACCGATTGAAAACCACTTTCACCTTTGAATCGTTTGACTTCTATAACAAAAAAATCGAGTGGGACTATTACCATCAGTTGTCACGGAATACCCTTCAGCTGAACAGAGGATTTGACTCGCAAAATCGTATGTCATTCAGTGAAATTGGACTGCTGGCCGGGGTGGCGGAGACCGATTGGAGCTGGGGAGCGAACATTGTGGACCTGGATAACGACGGGTTAAAGGATATCTTCGTTTCGAACGGAATTTTTCGGGATGTCACGGATCAGGACTATGTTACGTATTTGATGCAGAAAGAAAATATTCGGGAGATTTTGAGCGGCGAGCGCATCGATTTCCCCGAGCTGATACGAAAAACTCCCTCCAACAGGATATCCAATTATGCCTATCGCAATAATGGAGATTTAACATTCTCGAACATGTCAGCGGAATGGGGATTGGATGTCCCAAGCTTCTCGAGTGGTGCTGCTTACGGAGATCTTGACGGAGATGGTGATAATGATCTGATTGTTAATAATGTCAATCAACCGGTCTTTGTATTTCGGAACGAAGCCGATTCCCTCACCGACAATCATTATTTAAAAGTGAAGCTAGTAGGAGAAGGGATGAATACTTTTGCAGTTGGATCGCGGGTTACCCTCAAATGTGCGAACCAGCAGATGTTTGTCATTGAGCAGATACCCATGAGGGGGTTTCAGTCCTCCGTGGATTATGTCCTCACTTTCGGATTGGGAGAGAATGACCTGGTAGACACACTGATCGTTGATTGGCCGAATGGAACCCGGGGAATAAAAGTAAATATCGCTGCAGATCAGATGGTTACAGTCTATCAGAGCGCCGCCCAATCGTATAGAGCAAACCCGCCGCGGAATACAGGACCCGTTTTCGAGGAAATCACCGCGACGTTTCCTCTTCGATACCGGCATATCGAAAATGAATTTGTCGATTTTCACAGAGAGCCGCTCATACCGCATAAATTATCCACTGAGGGGCCTAAAATAGCTAAAGGGGATGTGAACGGTGATGGACTGGAAGATTTATATATAGGTGGCGCCAAAGGATTCGCGGGGAAATTACTGATTCAGACGGCATCTGGATCATTCGAGAGTACCAATGAACAGGTGTTCCAGGAAGCAAAAATATCTGAAGACGTCGGGGTAACTTTTTTTGATTCAGATGGAGACGGCGACCTGGACCTTTACGTTGTCAGTGGCGGTAATGAGTATTCCAGTCGAGCGCCAGCCCTCCTTGACCGGCTGTATATCAACAATGGGGTAGGAGTATTTACTCGATCGACCCATGCTCTGCCCAAATTCTATGCCAGCGGATCATGCGTTGCGCCAGGGGATTTCGATGGTGATGGTGATCTGGATTTATTTGTGGGCAGCCGCAGTATCCCCTGGAAATACGGATTGACACCCACCAGCTACTTGCTGGAGAATGACGGTGAAGGGAATTTTTCAGTGGTCACCGGGGACTATGCTCCTGAATTGGCAAACGCGGGCATGGTGACCGCTGCGGAATGGATTGATTACGATAAAGATGGAAACCTGGATCTGGTAGTCGTGGGTGAATGGATGCCGATCACCCTGTACCGGAACACCGGCAGGAGCCTGGTGGACGTCACCGAGCAGGTTGGGTTAGAGCATACCCATGGATGGTGGAATTGTTTGGTCATTGATGATCTGAATGAAGACGGATATATGGATCTGGTGGTCGGTAATTTGGGAGAGAATTCAAAAATCAAGGCGTCCCGATCGGAGCCTGCGTCTATATATATATCCGATTTCGACCGGAATGGTTTGATAGAGCAGGTACTATGCTACTACAAGCTCGGGGAAAGTTATCCCCTGCCGTTAAGACCGGATATGGTCAATCAGTTGCCCTATTTAAAGAAGATATATCCCAAGCATGCTGATTATGCTGGTAAGCGGATAACGGATATATTCACCGAGAAACAGTTGAACAAAGCCGTGGTAAAAAAGGCTTATACTTTTGCCACTACGCTGTTTTACGGAAATGAGGATGGCACATTCCTGAGACAGCCCCTCCCTGTTGAGGCTCAGTTTTCACCAGTTTATGCGATTATAGTTGATGATTTCGATGCTGACGGTTCGAAAGATTTGCTCCTGGCTGGAAATTTCTTTGGAGTCCAACCCCAGATTGGGAGGTATGATGCCAGCTATGGCACTCTGTTAATAGGAAATGGTGCCGGCGGGTTTACCACCGTAACGATGCGGAACAGTGGGTTATACTTGACCGGCCAGGTTCGAGATATGGTTGTTTTCACTTATGGAAATAAACAGGGGGTGATAATCGTTGCCAAAAATGATGACCGGATTCAGGTTTATGAGATCATGAAGTAGTGATCTAATGGGTGTGATCCGGCGGCTTGGGCTTCGTGTAAAAATGTGGGTGCTTATTGAAAGACAGGCCATGAGAAAAGTAATAATACTAGTAGGGGGTCTGCTCGTCCTGATGAACGGGTGCGAACAAAAGACATCGATTGATCCTCAGACTGCCAGGCAGATGACCATCCATCGAAATCTTGGACTGGCGTATCTGGAGGAGGATAATCTATCAACCGCGGCGGCGGAATTTCAGGCACTGATCGAGATTGCGCCTCAGGAACCCCTGGGATATGCTAACCTGGGCTTGACCTATCTGCGGAGGGGGGAACTCGAACAGGCTGAAAAATGGCTAAAGGAAGCGTTGAATCTGGAGCCGGACCATCCCGGTATGGGTCTCTTGCTGGCAACTGTGTATGAGTTAACCCAGCGAGAAAAGCAGGCCATCCGCACACTGGAAAATACACTCAAAAAACATCCCAACCATATGCGGACCCTGTATCAGCTGGTCCAATACTACAGCAACACGCAGGAGCCGGATACCTGGCAAATGGCGGAAGATTACCTGACCCGGGTGGTGAATATCCTGCCCGCCAATGTGGTGGTCCGCCTCCAGCTGGTGGAGATGTTGTTACGACACGATAAGCCAGTCCGGGGGGTGCAGCACATGGAAACTATCCGCCAAGCCCTGCCTGAATTTCCGAACGGTTCACTGGAAATGTTCCAGAAAAGTGTGGAACTCATGCGCAACGAAAATACGGAACTGGCTTTTACCCCCACCCGCATTTTTCACAATCTGTTGAAGCCTACCTCATTTTATCGGGGCGCCATCACCGAGTTGAAAGGAACAGGTAGTCCCTACGCCGGTAGGCCCATCCAACGCTTCAGCGAGGACGTGTTACGGCAGATCCAGAAACGAGCCGGCATCCCAGAGGCCCTCAACTTCGTGGTTGTAACGGCAGCGAGCGGGTTAGACCTCATTGCAGCTAGCGATGTCGCCGGGCCCCGTGATGATGGTCCCCGGATTGTACTGGCACTTGGTGATTATGATGGTGATGGGGACCAGGATGTTTTTGTATCGCAGTGGCTACCAGGGAAACAAGCCAGCCGGCAATATCTGTTTGCCAACCATAATGGCGTCTTCACAGACAGCGCGGCCTATGCCGGTATCGCTCATCCCGGTAGAGATCTTTTTGCCGTCTTTGCCGATTATGATAATGACGGCTATCAGGATTTGTTCGTGATCAATACCCGAGCTAACCGATTATACCATAATAGCGGTGCCGGTACCTTTAGGGATGTCGGCGCCGCTGCCGGAATCCAGACGATTCCGGCCAGTCGGGACTGGGCGGCGGTGTTCGCCGACCTTGATCTAGACGGGGATTTGGACCTGTTTATCACCACCAGTTCTCAGAACCGCTTGTATCGCAATAATTCGGATGGGACATTCATCGAAATTGCGGAAGAGGTCGGCATCAGCGGAGGGGAAGTTATCAGCAGAGATGTGGGGTTCGGGGATTTTGACGATGACGGAGATATCGATCTTTTCGTGATCAATCAAGTCGCCGGTAATCAATACTACGATAATTTGCGACAGAGTTATTTCCGTGATATCACCGAACATACCGGCTTGGCAACGGATGGGGCGTCCGGTGCAGTGGCGGTGGGTGACTATAATAACGATGGGTATCTGGATTTATTCGTGACCGATTTGACTGGCCAACAACATTCATTATTTCGCAACCGAGGCGATGGCACATTTGAACGGGATGCCCGGTCAGATGGCACTTTTGAGAGTATTAGAGGCATTTCCGGCCTTGATGCCGTTTTTTTTGATGCTGACAATGATGGTTATCTGGACCTCCTGGTGACCGGACCATCAGCGGGTACGGCCCCCAAAAGTACCGGCCTTTGGCTATTTTATAACGATGGGGAGGGGAAATATCTGGATGCATCCTCGTTACTGCCCGAACATATGGAAGCCGGTCATCAGATAGCGATCGCAGATTATGATAATGATGGCGATCTGGACATCTTTCTGGTTGGTTTGGATGGTATTCACCTGCTGCGGAATGACGGAGGCAATCTCAATAACTATCTTATCGTGCGGCTGGCCGGGCTCCGCGTGGGCAGCGGTAAAAATAATTATTTTGGAATCGGTGCCAAGGTGGAGGTGAAAGCCGGTACCCTGTATCAAATGCGGGTTATGAGTGATCCGGTTGCCCACTTCGGCCTCGGGAACCGGGATGGCGCTGATGTGGTTCGAGTGGTCTGGAGCAATGGTGTTCACCAGAATCGGTTCAATCCCGAAAAAAATCAAACGATCCTGGAATATCAAGTCTTGAAGGGGTCCTGTCCCTTCCTGTACGCCTGGAACGGGGAGGAATACCAATTTGTGACCGACGTCCATTGGCGCAGCGCCCTAGGCATGCCCCTGGGCATCATGAGCGGCGAGCGAACCTACGCCTTCGCCGAACCTGCCGATGAATATTTCAAAATTCCTGGAGCGGCCCTCAAACCTAAGGACGGTTTCTACAGCATCCAATTCACTGCAGAGCTGTGGGAGACGGCCTACCTTGACCGGGTCAAGCTGGTCATTATAGATCACCCCGATTCGGTTGACATTTACGTAGATGAGCGCTTCACCATCCCGCCATCAGGGCCGCTCACGATCTATCAGGTGGCCCATAAACGGGTACCCAGGGGAGTAACCGACGAACGGGGGCGCGACCTGCTCGCTCTGGTGGCCGTCAAGGATGAGGTCTACCTGGCCGTTGACCGGCCCACCCGCTACCAGGGAATCGTGAAGTCCCACGATCTGATCATTGATCTTGGCGACCTGGACCCAGACAGCGAAGTGGTCCTGTTCCTCGATGGATGGATCTATCCCACTGACGCCAGTATTAATGTGGCAGTGGCCCAGTCGGCGGCCTATGAGGTCATACAGCCCTATCTGCAGGTCCCCGATGCTCAAGGCAATTGGCAGACGGTCATCCTGAACATGGGCTTCCCCGAGGGGAAGAGCAAAATGGTGATTCTCGAGCTTACGGGGAAATTTCCTATCGATGATTACCGGGTGCGCATTCGAACCAACATGCAGATCAATTGGGATCACGTTTTCTTCACCACCCATCCACTCAAAGGTCTGGCGCGCCAGACCCCGTTGATGCCGGTGGCTGCAGACCTGCATTACCGGGGGTTTTCGCGCCTGTATCACAAGAGCCTGGACGGTCCACACTGGTTCGACTATGATGACGTTTCCACCGATCAGAAATGGCGTGATTTGGTAGGTTATTACACCCGCTTCGGCGATGTGACGCCTCTGCTGCAGAGCTCGGACAGCAAATACGTCATCGTCAATGCTGGGGATGAGATCACGCTCAAATTTGATGCATCGCAGGCCCCGCTCCTGAAGCCGGGCTGGCGCCGGGATTTTCTATTCTATTCCGATGGCTGGCTGAAGGACGGCGATCTCAATACCGCCCACGGGCAAACGGTGAAACCGCTACCTTTCCACGGTATGACCGCTTATCCCTATGGCCCGGATGATACCTATCCTATGGATGAGGAACACCAGACCTACCTCCAGACCTACAACACCCGGGAAATAACCACTGAGGGATTTAAGCGGTCCCTGGTCAATTTCCGCCCCGATGATGGGCGGTGATGAATCAGTCACAGTACCGAAGAAGTTTAAAAGAACACCATTTTAAAATCTGAGTATTATGTTGAAATATATTTTCAGACCGATCTTGATCAGCGTCCTTTTTGTGCATTGTTCCTTCCAGCAGAGCGATGCTACCCAAACCTTATTCAAGAAGCTGGCTTCTGGGGAAACCAACCTCACTTTTGAGAACACCGTCGACGAGGAATCACTGTTCAACAGCATCAATTACCTCTACTTCTACGATGGAGGCGGGGTCGCAGTTGGGGACATCAACAACGACGGTCTGGCGGATATATATTTTACCGCCAATATGGTTTCGAACCGCCTATATATGAATAAGGGGGACTTTCAATTTGAGGATATTACGGAAACGGCTGGCGTGGGTGGAGGAAAGGAAGGCTGGTCCACGGGCGTCACCATGGCCGATGTGAATGGGGATGGGTTCCTGGATATATACGTGAGCCGGGTGAATTATCTAGGCAGAGAGGGTGCCAACCAACTGTTCATAAACAACGGAGATTTAACCTTTACTGAGCGGGCTGAAGAATATGGCCTCGATCATAAAGGGCTATCAACACAGGCGGCCTTCTTTGACTACGATTTGGATGGTGATCTTGATATGTACCTCTTAAATCACTCGGTCCATTCCTTAGAGACCTACGGCGATACCAGCTTACGTGCCATCCGGGACTACGCAACCGGGGATAAGTTATTTCGATATGATGAGGGACGTTTTACAGATGTCACTGCAGAGGCAGGGATTTATGAGAGTATCCTCGGGTACGGATTAGGGGTCGCGGTGGGTGATATCAATGGGGATGGATATCCGGATATTTATATATCCAATGATTTTCACGAGAATGATTATCTCTACTATAATCAGGGAGACGGCACTTTTACCGAGGCGTTGGCCCATTCCATGGGGCACACGTCCAGTGCCTCTATGGGCAATGATTTGGCAGATTTTAACAATGATGGCCTGCTGGATTTGGTAGTGCTGGACATGCTCCCAGCGGATGAGGGGATTCGCAAATCGTCCATCAGTGCCGACACCTACGATATCTATGACGTGAAGTTACAGTTTGGATATTACCACCAGCTCCGCAGGAATGTGCTGCAATTGAACAGGGGGCCTGCCACACACGGCGCTGATGAATCGAAGGTGCCGTACCAGTTGTTCAGTGAAATCGGATCACTGGCAGACATGCATGCCACCGACTGGAGCTGGGCACCCCTGTTTGTTGATCTGGATAATGATGGTTACAAAGATTTATTCATCAGTAATGGGATTTTCCGCCGACCCAATGATCTGGATTATCTGAATTATATTGCGCAAAATGATATCCAGCTGCAGTTAAGAGGCCAAGCTGCCCAGCTGACTCCCATCCCCATAGATATGGACAAGCTGGACGAGGTGGTCCGGCACATGCCCAGTGTTCCTCAGGCCAATTATGCTTTCCATTCCCAGGGCGATCTAACTTTCATAAATCGAGCCGTTGAATGGGGACTTGGCGACCCCGGTTTTTCGACCGGGGCCGCGTATGCGGATTTCAATAATGACGGCGCCATGGACCTGGTGGTGAACAATGTCAACGCTCTGGCTGCTATTTATAAAAACCTCCTCTATCAAGACATGGTAGATTCTCTCCATCGTGGGAACTATCTCAAAGTGAAACTAAACGGACGGGGCCTAAATACATTCGGGATTGGAGCCAAAGTCACTCTTCATCATAGAGAAAAATTATTTTTCCAGCAATTAATGACCACTCGGGGATTTCAATCATCCGTGGAGCCGTTGCTAAATTTCGGGCTGGGGGAGATTGACACTCTCGATTCCCTGGAAGTCATTTGGCCAACCGGTGAGTACCAGGTGTTGAAAAATATCCCGGCCAATCAGACCGTGACACTGACCCAAGCCAGCGCCACAGCGATTTACACCTATCCCACTCGGAGCAATGATCGGCGGCTGTTCAAGGATATTACCGATGCAGTACAGCTCGACTATTCGCATCAGGAAAACACCTTCATTGAATACAACCGGGAACCGTTCATTCCCCATTTCTTGTCCACGGAGGGGCCGGCCTTCGCCATCCAGGATATCAACGGCGACGGCCTGGAGGACTTGTTTCTTGGAGGAGCAAAACATCAGCCGGGCCGTATCTTTTTGCAAAAGCAGGGGGGTGGATTTGAAGCCATGACTAATGAGGTGTTTGTACAGGACAGCCGGAGTGAGGATGTGGATGCCGTTTTTATTGATGCTGACGGGGATGATCTTCCCGATCTTTACGTCGTCAGTGGCGGCAATGAGTTTTTCGGACACGCAGAACCCCTGAGGGATCGGCTTTATTTCAATGATGGAGCCGGCCGGTTTCGCAAAGGGGTCGCCATGCTCCCGGAAATTTATGCGAATGGCGCCTGTGTGAGACCAGTTGACATTGATAATGACGGCGATATGGATCTATTTGTGGGCAGTCGCTCAGTACCCTGGCAGTATGGAATCG
>JADFNF010000191.1 GCA_022563485.1 Fidelibacterota bacterium
AGGGGGAAGTATGAGATTATTGAAACAAAGATTTTTGTAATAAAGGGTGGAACATGGGCGCAAAAAAAGTCATCATCATGGGAGCGGCTGGGAGGGATTTCCATAACTTCAACGTCTTTTTCAGGGACAACCCCGATTATGAGGTGACCGCCTTCACCGCCACCCAAATACCGGGAATCGAAGGCAAGGTCTATCCCCCTGCTCTAGCCGGAAAGCTTTATCCCAAAGGGATCCCCATCCATCCCGAAACCCGCCTCATCGAACTCGTCCGGGGGAATGAGGTCGATATCGTCGTGTTCGCCTACAGCGACGTCCCGCATGAGTATGTCATGCACCGGGCATCAAGCGTCCTCGCCGCCGGCGCCGATTTCTGGCTGCAGGGGGCGAAGAGCGCCATGCTCCGCTCCTCAAAAAAAATCATCTCCGTTTGCGCCGTCCGGACCGGATGCGGAAAATCCCAGACCTCGCGGAAAATTGCCAAGATACTTAAGGACCGGGGAAAGAGAGTCGTGGCGATCAGACACGCCATGCCTTACGGCAACCTGGAAAAGCAAAAGGTCCAGCGATTCGTTACCGTCGAGGATTTTAAAAAACATGACTGCACCATTGAGGAAATGGAAGAATATGAGCCTCACATTAATCAGGGCACCATTATATATGCCGGTGTGGACTACCAGGCTATTCTGGCCGAGGCTGAAAAGGAGGCCGACGTAATTTTATGGGATGGTGGCAACAACGACACTCCCTTCTATAAGCCCGACCTGATGATCACGGTGGTGGACCCCCATCGCCCGGGACACGAACTCTCTTACTACCCGGGGGAGGTAAACCTGCGGATGGCCGACGCGGTGGTGATCAACAAGGTGGACACGGCCGATGCCGAGGGAATTACAACTGTCCGGCAGAACACCCGGCTGGTCAACCCGGACTGCCTGATCATCGAGGCCGCTTCCCCCATAACGGTAGATGACCCGGACGTGATTACCGGCCGGCGGGTGCTGGTGATCGAGGACGGTCCCACGGTCACCCATGGCGAGATGAAGTACGGCGCCGGGGTGGTGGCCGCCGAAAAGTTCGGCGCGGTGGAGCTGGTGGACCCCCGGCCTTTCGCGGTGGGTTCTATAGTGGAGACATTCGAAAAGTACCCCGAGATCGGGACTCTGCTGCCCGCCATGGGATACGGTGAAGCCCAGATGAAGGACCTGGCGGCCACCATCGAGGCCTCCGACGCCGAGGCTGTGATCATCGGCACCCCCATCGACCTGCGCCGGGTGATCAAATTTAGTAAACCAACCACCCGGGTAACCTACCGGCTCCAGGAGATCGGGCGCCCCACCCTGGAGGATGTATTGAGTGCCATCACCTGAGGGTAAAAGGGTGCAGCTCAGCGAAAAGACCATTCTCGTGGCCCTGGGGGGCAACGCCCTTTCACCCGGCACCGGTAGCGGCACCATCTCCGAGCAGTTCGCCCACACCCGGCAATCGCTGCGGGTTATCCTGCCCTTCGTGCGGCGCGGGGACCGGGTGGCCATCACCCACGGTAACGGACCCCAGGTGGGTGACGAACTGCTGCGGGTGGAGCTGGCCGCCGGGAAGGTCCCCACTTTGCCGCTGGGCGTGGCAGTAGCCGCCACCCAGGGTACTATCGGTTATATGATCGAGCAGTCGCTGCAGAACGCGCTGCTGGATGAGGGCATCGACCGGGAAGTGGTGGCCCTGATCACCCAGGTGATCGTGCGGCAGGATGACGCCGCCCTGCAAAAACCTGCTAAATTCATCGGTCACGGCTACAGCCGGCGGCAGGCTGAAAAGCTGGCCGCCCTCCACGGCTGGGATATCGCCCGGCAGGCCAAAGGAATCTGGCGCAGGGTGGTGCCCAGTCCCACGCCGTTGCGGATCAAAGGCGCCGCTTCCATCCGCCGCCTGGTGGAAAGCGGCTCTATAGTCATCACGGCCGGTGGGGGCGGCATCCCGGCCTACGTGATGGACAATGGCCACCTGGAAGGGGTGGACGCAGTGGTGGACAAGGATTTGGCGGCGGCGGTCCTGGGGGAGAATATCGGCGCCAGCGAGCTGTACATTATCACCGATGTGCCGGAGGTCTACCTGCATTTTAACACCGACCGTCAGCAGGCCTTGCGGGAAATAACGGTGAATGACGCCCAGGCTTATATTGAAGAAGGGCAATTCCCCGAAGGGAGCATGGGGCCCAAGATGGCGGCAGCGCTCCAATTCCTTAAAAGTGGGGGCCGCAAGGTGATCATCACCGACATTGATTCCATCGACCAGGCGCTGGCGGGCCAGGCCGGCACAGTGATTCATAACCAAGGGACAAACAGATGAAGATTCACGAATACCAGGGCAAGGCTATTTTCGCCGACTTCGGCGTCCCGGTGCCGGAAGGCTATCCGGCCTTCACCGTTGATGAGGCGGTGGCGGCGGCCGAAAAAATTGGCGGCAAAGTGATCGTCAAGGCCCAGATACATGCCGGCGGCCGGGGCAAGGGCGGAGGCGTCAAGTTGGCCGACGGCCCGGATGATGTGCGCCGCCTGGCGGGAGAGATACTGGGCATGCGCCTGGTCACCCACCAGACCGGTCCCGAGGGCCAGGAGGTGCAACGCCTGCTGATCGAGAAGGCCTCCAACATCGCCCGGGAACTATATGCCGGCATCGTGCTGGATCGCGCCAGGGCCTGCTATGCCATGATGGTTTCCACCGAGGGCGGTGTGGAGATCGAAAAGGTGGCCGCCGAAACCCCCGAAAAGATCGTCAAGGAATGGATCGACCCCGCCCTGGGGTTACAGCCCTATCAGTTGCGCAACCTGGCCTACGCCCTGGAACTGAAGGGCAAGCAGGTAAAGGAAGGGGTTAAAATACTTAAGGCGTTGTGGCAGGCCTTCGAGGCCAACGACTGCTCACTGATGGAGATCAATCCGTTGGTGGTGACCGAGGAGGGCGAGGTGCTGGCCCTGGACGCCAAGCTCAACTTCGACGACAACGCCCTGTTCCGCCAGCCCGACCTGGCCGGACTGCGCGACATGAGCGAGGAGGACCCTAACGAGGTTGAGGCCTCAAAATACAGTCTGAACTACATCAAGCTGGACGGCACAGTGGGTTGCATGGTCAACGGCGCGGGGCTGGCCATGGCCACCATGGACATTATCAAGTACCACGGCGGCGAACCGGCCAATTTCCTCGACGTGGGTGGGGTGGCCAACGCCGAGACCGTAGCCAACGGCTTCCGAATCCTGCTCGGTGACCCCAACGTCAAGGCAGTGCTGGTAAACATCTTCGGCGGCATTGTCCGGGGGGACCGCATCGCCGGGGGCATCATCGAGGCCCTGGGCCAGGTTAAAGTGAAAGTGCCGGTGGTGGTCCGTATGGAGGGCACCAATGCCGAGCAGGCCCGGAAGATGCTGGCCGACTCCTCCCTGGACTTCATCGTAGCCACAACATTGGATGATGCCGCCCGCAAAGCGGTGGCAGCCGTCAAGGGAGGCCCGGCATGAGCATATTGGTTGACAAGCACACTCGCCTGGTGGTCCAGGGGATCACCGGCACCGAAGGCAGCTTCCACACGGCCCAGATGGTGGAGTACGGCACCCAGGTGGTGGCCGGCGTGACCCCCGGCAAGGGGGGGCAGACCCTGACCCTGGGCGGACCCTCGGGGAGCCCCGGGCAGGCCGACACTAACAATGTTCCTATATATAACACCGTGGCCCAGGCCAAGCAGTCCCGGGACGCCAATGTGGCGGTCATATTCAGACCGCCGACCTT
>JADFNF010000192.1 GCA_022563485.1 Fidelibacterota bacterium
GGCCAGCCGCCCAAGGCCATCATCATGATCAGCAGCTACCTCCCTGAGCTGCTCGGCGTCTGCGACCGGATCGCGGTGATGTATCGCGGCAGGCTCAGCCAGGCCCAACCGGTCGGTGAGGTCGACGAGCACAAACTTATGTTGGCCGCCACCGGTGAAGGAGGTCAGGCATGACCCCATCGCCGATCACTGAGGAGCGGATCCCGGCCCGGCGGTCATGGCTGAACAATAAGCGCGTCGTGTACTGGCTGAATAAGTTTGGGCCGCTGTTGGCTTTGGTGCTGGTCTACGGCTTTTTTGCCCTGCTCAACAGCCGGATCGCCACCATGGTTGCCGTAGAGACCATCATTCAACAGACGGTGATCGTGGGGGTGGCGGCTATCGGCATGACCCTGGTCATTATCTCGGGCGGCATCGATCTGTCGGCCGGTTCGACCATCGCCATCAGCTCGGTGGTCCTGGCCATGCTCATCGAGACCTTTGGGGTCCATCCGGCGTTGGCCGTCCTGGGCGGTCTCCTGGCAGGGATGTTCTGGGGCAGTATCAACGGACTGCTCATCACGCGACTTCGGATCGTACCCTTTATCGCCACCCTGGGCACCCTGCTGGCCGTCAGGGGTATCGCGAAAGGGCTGGCCAAGGGTATGCCCATCAACGTGGAACCAACCTGGCTGAACGACTTACTGGCCACCCTCCCGCCGGGACAGAAGTGGCAGCTGGTCCCTCCGGGCGCGTGGGTGATGATTTTCCTCGCCATAGCTGTCAGCGGATTTCTGCGCTATGCCCGTCTGGGGCGACACATCTACGCCGTGGGTTCCAACGAACAGAATGCACGGCTTTGCGGTGTACCCGTTGAGCGGGTAAAGGTGTTGGTCTATACCGCCGCCGGGGCTTGCGCCGGGCTGGCCGGACTCATGTTGATGTCCTACCAGGAGCAGGGGGACCCCACCGGCGCTACCGGCATGGAGCTGGACATCATTGCCGCCGTGGTCATTGGCGGAGGAAGCCTGTCGGGCGGTGAAGGGTCCATCCTGGGGAGCCTGGTGGGGGCCATCATCATGACGGTCATCCGCTTCGGCAGCCAGATTAACGGCTGGCCCTCGTGGATCACCCAGGTGGTCACCGGCGTGGTCATCATCATTGCGGTGGCCGTGGACCGGCTGCGCCATCGGCAATTGGCCTGATAACCGGGTAAAATTGCAGCAGGCGATAAAAGTGATAAAGAGGAGCTGAACATGCCCGCAGTAAAAATAGGTCCCGAAGAGCATCCGGTCCATGGTGGTCCGGTCATTGGTGTGTTTGCACCCTGCGACCCACGGATCGATGAGCAGTCGCGCATCCGGGCAGGTAATATCATCAAAATTATCGCCGATGTGGTGGCGGACGAAGTTCGTATGCCCGACGGCACTGCGGTCCCGGTGGTTTACTCCGATGTGCTCATTCAGGGGGAATCGGAGGCCGATACGGTGGCCAGGCAGTTCAAGGTGCACGGCGTCAATATCCTCATCGGGGTCCCCGATACATGGGCCTTTCCCCAACTGACCCTGCTCTCGCTGCTCAGCCAGTTCCCCAAGGATACACCCATCAATCTTACCTGTGGCAACAGTGCTCCCAAACCGGGTGTCGTGTACACCCACGCTGCAGCTGGGGCCGTCGCCCAGTCGGGCCGGTTGATGCATATCAATGTGGGCAACTGGCCGGATACGGGCCCCAAGCCGGCCATGAGCCTGAGCGGACCCAAGACGCCCTCATCGATTGGGCCTATGCGGCCGTCACCTACCAGGGGTTGAAGGGCAAACGGGTGGTGGTGCTGGGCCATGATTCCATGGGGATGGAAACGGCCCTGGCCCATGTAGCGCCAACCCGCAACAATTTTGGCCTGGAGATTACCCGCCTCGACATGAAGTTGCTGGCCGATATGCTTCAAAAACAGGCCTATAGTCAAAGCGAGCTCAAGGAACTGCGAGCCTGGCTGGAGGGCCACGCACAGGGCCGCATCGAGCTAAGGGATACTGCAGACGAGGACCGCCTCAACCAGAGTCTGGCCATGTATCTCATTGTGCGCGACCTCATGCAGGATTTGAATGCGGTGGGGGGTGGCTTTATGAGCCAGCTGGAGTGGGGGTCGGATCTGAGAGGCACCCCCCTTCCGGTGGCCGACATCATGGAATCCCTGTTCAACTCCACCTTTGACCATAACGGCCCCAAGCCGGTGACGCCCTATGCCACCGAGGCCGACGTGCAGGGGCTGCTGACCATGCTGTTCATGACCTACCTGTCAGGTGGACACCCGCCGTTATTTATGGATTTCAGGAAAGTGTGGGAGAACTGGGAACTCAAAGGGCTGGCCGAAGAACTTAAATTGAAATTGACCGGGACGACCCTCTGGGAGGAAAAAGGGATCGTGGACGGCTGCAATTCCGGCTCGGCCTCCTTCAACTGGGCCGCCAAGCCGGGGGCCACGGAAGCTGAGATCATGAAAAACATTTCCTTCCCCCAGGCGGTGGCGGACTATTTCCCCGGCCTGGGGAATTCCATCACCTTCACAAGTCCCGGGGGGATCGGAGGGTTGGCGGCCCGGTTGGCGTATAGCTCCCTGTCAGGTATGTTCTCCATGGTCTGGGACGAGGCGGTCACCGTGGACCTGCCCCCCGAGCTCGCCCATGCCGTCTGCCAGGCCTCCAATCCCACCTGGCCCCACACCTTCATCACGCCCAGGCATGCCACCATGACCGAATACAAACAGTATGCACCGGCCAACCACTTTCATATGACCTGGGACCTGCCGACGGCCCGGTTCCAGTATTGGATGGATATGGCCAACGTCCTGTCGATGACCCCCTGGCAGGCCAGGCCCGCCTACCGGGAGGCGGTGGATCGTCCCCTCCCGGTGCTGTATATCATCAACGGTGGGGAGCTGCAGACCAAAATGCTGCGCAAACGCTAGCAGGGGCTATTGGCGATTATCTTGGCGGCACAGGAACGAGACGGACGCCCATGGGGCGGCAGGTAGGAAGGGCAGCCATGCGGGGACCTGATCAGTCATGTCTACCCCATGCAGGCCACGGCCCAAGCCTTCAGGGACTGGGATGCCAACCCCGGTGAGTTTGCCAAGATATTGATTGATGTCAAGGACTAGAGCAGAGGGCTGTCCTGCGGCCAGAGGGGCCTGGATTGATATCGATTTTTTTTTGCCATTCACGTTATATGGTATTTTAATACGTCTGGGCCATCAATCCACTTGAATTGATCATCATGTTTTTATTAGTTCGGCCAGAGAGAGTTATTAAAATCGAGAACGAGCGCCAACGTAAATTCATGTTTCAATAGCCCGGGTTATTTCTTCATAAATAATAGATAATCCAGCGCTTCGCGTCGGCTTATCGGACCGGTGGTTGTTCCCAGCCCCATGCTACACCGCGAAGCGCGGCCTATCACGCGGTTGGAACCGTCTATCGCTCCAGCAAGCAGGCTGGCCTGCGCGCTTGCGGTTCAGCTACCGGTCCGTTATGCGCAATAAGGAGAAAGTGATGAGTGAAATTGGAGAGTTGTTTGAAGGCGCTATGGGCATGGCCTTTATGGGGTTATTTATTCTAATAGGGCTTGGAGACCTGTATTGGTTGTGGATGTCGATTCAGCTTGGCAGCTTTATAATGTTTGTGGCTGGTATGTTTCCGCTATTTTTTATTGTTACCGGACCTGTTGGCGCAGGGTCATTATTATTTGGAGTACCAGATGGGGTCATAAATATGTTTGG
>JADFNF010000193.1 GCA_022563485.1 Fidelibacterota bacterium
TGCGATCCGGATTCTCCAACTGAACAAGTTGTTCAAGACCCGGCTCGAGGATGTTGGGTTTTGTCTTGGCAGCACCCAGGACGGGTCAATAATCGAAAATCATATGAGGAACTCAAGGAAAGACTAACCGCAGCTATGCCTGATGGCTGGAACAGTGCAACCTGACGAGGAGAAACACCATGAATAACAAATTGCGTCCCCTTCCGGGTCATGCTAATACAATATTTGCCGAATTTGAACACGATGTGCTCAAGAACCGACTGACGGATTGGGCTGACAAGAATGGTTGTGGTATTAAATGGGGAGACGGAGAGGATGATCTCCTGGCATACGGCAGTTTTGTCGAGATCATTGATAGACAGGTAGTACCAGAATCAACCTATGACTGGTATGTTAGGTGGTCTCGAGGGGAGGACATTCCCATCGAAGTTGAGGGCCCGTTCCTAGAGACTGAAGATGGCCAGTCCATTCATTGGAGGGATTTGCCTAAAGAACTCCAACCTGATCCGAATGCGGAACCTAAGTTTGTATGGATAGAATGGGACAATCCAATCTGCATCATCGTCGACAACCGCAGAGACTTAGAATTGCCCCATGACAGACCTGTACTGTGCGTCAACCTCGAAGACCCTAGAAGTACCGATTTTATTCTCAGCGCAGTTCAGATGGCAAAGGCAGCCAAGGATCAAGAATTAAGGCGAAATGGGTTCAGTTTCTAATATTTGAATTTGAGTGGCATTAGGTTATGGTACCGCTCCTGAGCGTTGAAAATTGCCGACAACGGTTTTTGTGCGAAACTCAGGTGGTAATCCACTGACCAAACAAAACAAGATAAGCCCGCCATCACCCTAAGAAGGATACCCTTCAACGACATGGAGTCGCATTTCAAATGAGGCAGGCTTATGCCGCAATATAAGTATTATTTACTTATATGTAAAGAAATGAAACCGAATCTCAGCATGGGTAAATGACATGACTGTTCGCGTCCGATTCGCCCCCAGCCCCACCGGCTATCTGCATGTAGGCGGTCTGCGCACCGCCCTGTACAACTGGCTCTACGCCCGCCAGCTCGGCGGCACCTTCATACTGCGCATCGAGGATACGGATCAGTCCCGGGAGGTGGAGGGGGCGGTCGAGCACCTGATGGCCACCCTGAAATGGATCGGCCTGGATGTGGACGAAGGTCCCGGTATCGGCGGCCGGTACGGTCCCTATATCCAATCGGAGCGGTTGGCCATCTACCAGATCCACGCCCGGATGTTGTTGGATAAAGGCCAGGCCTACACCTGTTTTTGCACCCCTGAACGGTTGGACCAGCTCCGTGAGCGCCAACGGAACATGGGGGTCGCCTCGCGGTACGACCGCCTCTGCCGAAGCCTGCCCCCCGATGAGGCCCGCAGGCGGGCCGCCAGCGAGCCACACGTCGTGCGGCTGGCCGTGCCGGAGTCGGGCCGGATCATCATGGAGGACCTGATCCGCAAGAAAGTGGCGGTCGAATGGGAGACCGTGGACGACCAGGTGCTCCTCAAAGGGGACGGCTTCCCCACCTACCATCTGGCCAACGTGGTGGACGACCACCTCATGGAGGTGACCCACGTGATCCGGGGCGAGGAGTGGCTCCCCAGTATGCCCAAGCACCTGCTGCTCTACCAGGCCTTCGGCTGGGAGGCGCCCATCTTTGCCCACCTGCCGTTGCTGCTGAACAAGGACCGCTCCAAGCTGTCCAAGCGCCAAGGCCATGTGGCCGTGGAGGACTACCAAACCGGCGGCTACCTGCCCGAGGCGCTGGTGAACTTCGTGGCCCTGCTGGGCTGGCACGCCCAGGGCAACCAGGAGGTCTTTGACCGGGAGGAATTGACGGCCGCCTTTGAGCTGGAGCGGGTGCAAAAAGGGGGCGCTATCTTCGATACCGACAAGCTCAAATGGCTCAACGGCCAGCATATCCGGCGGCTCAGCCTGCCCGCCTTCCGGGAGGCCATCGCGCCGCACATTGATCCGGACTGGGACGTTACCGAGACCCTGGCCGCCGCCGTGCACACCAAGGTGAACCTGCTCACCGAGGTCCGGGACCAACTGGCCTTTTTCTTCGAGGACCCGGTGGTCTACGATGAGGCCGCCCGGGAGGCCCTCTCCGGCTCCGAGGCCGCCGGTATTTTGTCCGCCCTTTTGACCCGGTTGGAGCAAACCACCGATTTCTCCGGCGAGTGGTTCCTGGCGGAGGTCAAGGCCATGGGCCAGGAGTTCGGTCTGAAGGGCAAGCCGTTGTGGCACCCCATACGTGCAGCCATCGCCGGCCGGGTGACCGGACCCGACATCATCACCATTGTGGAAACCTTCGGCCTGCAAAAGTGCCGCGAGCGGGTGCAGGCGGCCCTCGATCGTGGCCCGGCGGGCGAGGGACCCACCGCGACCTAGCGGCCCGTGACCCTAACGCTCCAGGCCAACGCCAAGATCAATCTCGGCCTGCGCATCGTTGGCCGCCGGAAGGATGGCTTTCACCGGCTACACACCCTGTTTCAGGAGATCGACTTTGCCGACGAGGTCACACTGGAAGAGGCCCCTTTTGGCGGGGTTACCCTTGAGGTCACCGGTCCCTACGCCAAAGATATCCCTGCCGATGAGACTAACCTGTGCCTCCAAGCAGCCGGTCTGCTTGAAGAGCAGGCCGGGATTCACGATGGGGTCCAGATCCATTTGAAGAAGCACATCCCGCCTGGGGCGGGCCTCGGCGGCGGCTCCAGCGATGCAGCGACGGTGTTGCGGGGCTTGAACCTGCTGTGGAAACGGGGACGAAGGTGGGATCAGCTGGAGCAGCTGGCCGGGCAGCTGGGGGCCGATGTACCCTTCTTCGTCCGGGGGGGGCTGCAGTTGGGCGAGGGCATCGGTGAGTTACTTACGCCCCTGGCTACCCGGCTGCCCCACCACGTCGTCCTGGTCATGCCCCCCTTTGGCGTGGACACCGCCTGGGCCTACGGGCAGATCGCCGCCCAAAAAACCTTCGCCGAGCCACCGGCCTTCGACCGGCTCATCATGCAGGACCCCATCCCCTGGGAAGCCTTTACCAACGATTTCGAGGCGGTGGTTTTTCCCCGTCACCCGGAGCTGGGGGCGATCAAGGCGGCCCTGTTGGCGGCAGGGGCGGTCTGGGCCGGCCTGTCGGGGAGTGGGAGCACGGTGGCGGGGCTGTTTGACAGCCCACCGAACATCAGGAACCTTGACCAACATTTCCCTGACTGCCGCGTGGTGCTTGTTAGCATGGTCGGAGGGGCCGAACACAGCCTGGACTCAACCTGAACCCCCTTCCACAAACCCCCACTCCAGCATGGCCGGCAGGCTCGCTTCATCGATGAGGCAGTGGATACGGTCGCCCCTGGCGCAAGCACAGCCATCGCATATTACACTGTAGGGGAACGTCACCTCAGTTTTATGGATCTTCACCCCCTGCTCCTCAAAAAACTCACGGAAAATGCGTAACCGGTCGTCCTGATCTTTGGGATACTCATCATACTCGTGGGTCAGCAGCCAGTCCTGTTCCCAGGGGTTGCCCAGGCACTGGATGGGATCGATGGAAACCCAAACCTGTTCCACTTCATCTTTACGACATGCCGTCAAGGTGACGATGATAGCCAGGGCTGCCAAGCCGATCCATCGCATCACCCCTCCCACACCGCCGCCACGACCCTGCCCATGACACGTAGCGCCCCCGCGGTGCGCC
>JADFNF010000194.1 GCA_022563485.1 Fidelibacterota bacterium
AGGTAAATTTACGCTTGCCCAGCGGGTGTAGTTCAATGGTAGAACACCAGCTTCCCAAGCTGGCTACGAGAGTTCGATTCTCTTCACCCGCTCACCCGTCTTGACAACGACAGTAGCCCCGGTAAAGGGGCCTTCTGTTTTAGACCCAATGGTGTCTCAATACGCTGCAAAGGGGGTGTTCATGTTACTGTGGAGTCACTCTGGAGGCCAATCCTCTTGCCGTTCGGGCCATCCGTTTTTACCTTCAGTCGTGATCGCCTCCCAACTGGGTGAGTCGTTAACCTGCCTCTGAAGGAGTCTACGCTGTGCGTAGCCATCATTTTTTGCTCCTATCCGTTTACTTACTTTACGGCCTGACCGGGTGCGCACCTCCAGCTGTATCCCCGATTGATACGGACTCGCCGGAGCACTATTTTCGCCATGGTATCCAGAACCTGGACGCTGGCGATATTGAGGCGGCGGCCGAGGCATTCCGTCTCTCGGTAGAGCTGGATGGCGGGTTTGCCCGGGGCTGGGCGGGGGTGGGTCTGGCCCAGGCGTACCTGGGGGCATCCGATGACGGGGAGGCGGCGGTCAACCGGGCGGTGGCCCTGGCTCCCAATGATCCCCGGGTCTGGGCGATGCGTGGCCGCTTCTGGGTGGCCAGCCGTGGGAGCAGGAGCGACTGGCTGAACCGGGCCGTAGAAGATTTGCACCAGGCTTTGAGTCTCGATCCTGACCACGAGCGGGCCGATTTCTATCTGGGCGAGGCCTATTTCTATGGCCTGGCCTTTGAGCGGTCCGCAGAGCAGTTTGCCAGGGTCGCGGGGCGGGGGGGTGATCTGGCCAGATCAGCCGGACAGCGCTGGGCGGTGTGCCGGCAGATCATCGAGGCTGATCCGGGCAGCGAGGCCGGCAGGAGAATCGCCATCAAACCGGCGATCACCCGGGCGGAACTGGCCGTTCTCCTGGTCGTCGAACTGGGGCTGTCTCAGTTCATCGAGCACGCGGCGGCCGACACCCACCCGGCGTTCATTCCACCATCGAAATTGACGTCTCAGGACGTGATGGGCCATTGGGCCGAGCCCTGGATCAGCGAGCTGCTGCGACAGGGCGTGCTGGTCCTGGACCCCAGCGATAATTTTGCCCCTGACGCGGTTGTTACCCGTGTGGAATGGGCCCAGGCCAACCAGCGGATTCTCATTCTGGTCACACAGGATATGTCCCTTGAGGTGCAATATTTCAGGGAGTCCCCGTCTCGGTTTACCGATGTACCGAGCAGTCACTTTGCATACAACGCCATGGCCCTCAGCGCCGACCGGGGTCTCATCATGGCCGATGCCGGGACCGGTCATTTTCGTCCCTTCGATCACGTGAGCGGCGTCGAGGCCCTGCTCATCATCCGGCGGCTGCAGAGTGACCTGCAGGGCGATGACCACTAGCTGGGGCACATCTTCGCCCCCCTGTGACCTTACGGCCAACCTACGGGCCGTGATCGCGCCTATAAAATAGCTTCCCAGACCGGCGCTCCGTCCGTAAAATTAAGGCGATTGATCTTAGTCCGACTTACTGAGCCAAGTCGCACATCCTAACTTGAGTAAACTGAATGCGGCCCATTCTGGTCTTAACCGGGGCAGTCGTCATCTGGAGTGCGGTATCGGTTCCCGTCAGGGGGCAGCCGCGCACAGTTTCACCCCAGCTATCGGTCCTGCGGGACCTCGCCGCCGATTTGCGCCGCCGCAACCAGCTGGATCGGCGGGCGCTGGAACGGCTAGCCCAAACCGGGGGACTACCCCTGCGCCAGACCCTGTCCGATGGCCGGGTGATGGAGCTTCAGCGCCTGGCCCGCGGGCGTCCGGTTTATACCATCACCACCAACTTGAATGCGGCCCGCACCGTATCCGCTGATCGGGTTTGGCCGGGAGGCGACCTGGGCCTCGGGTTGTCCGGTCTGGGGATCACCGTGGGTCAATGGGATGAAGGGCCGGTTTTACCGACCCACCAGGAGCTCGCCGGTCGTGTCACCCTCATGGAAGACGCCACGATTGCCAGCAACCACGCCACCCATGTGGCCGGGACCATCCTGGCCTACGGCATCATGGACACGGCCCGGGGTATGGCCCGCGAGGCCCAGCTCCAGTCCTATGACTGGATCGATGACAGCGCCGAGATGGCCACGGCAGCCGCCGATGGGCTAGCCCTATCCAACCATTCCTACAGTTTTGTGGCCGGCTGGATCGAGGGCTTTAATCCTGACGAGCCGAACGACTGGTACTGGTTCGGTGATCCGGGTATCGACGACATGGAAGACTGGAAATTCGGCTTCTACCTGCAGGAATCGGCCGATTGGGATCAGATCACGGTGAATGCGCCCAATTACCTCATCGTGACCTCGGCGGGCAACGACCGCGCCGATACGGGACCCGCCCTGGACGAAACTCATTGGGTGTGGAACGCTAGCGACAGTCTTTGGGTGCCATCAAATGCCATCAGGGACCCTGACGGGGATTTCGACAGTCTCCCCGGCGGCATGGGGGCGGCCAAGAATGTGCTGGTGATCGGCGCGGTGGAGGATATCCCGGCCGGATACGGCGACCCCTCCGACGTGGTGATGACCCCCTTCAGTTCCTGGGGTCCTACCGATGATGGGCGCATCAAGCCGGACCTGGTGGCCAACGGTGTGGCGCTCACTTCGACCCTGGCCTCCGGCACCGCCGCCTACGGCTCCCTGAGCGGCACCTCCATGGCGGCCCCCAGCGTCACCGGCTCGGTGGCCCTGCTCCAGCAGCATTATGGACAGACCCACGGCGGCGATTTCCCCCTGGCCGCCACCCTGCGGGCGCTGTTGATCCATACGGCGGACGAGGCCGGCGCCGACCCGGGACCCGACTATGTCTTTGGCTGGGGCCTGGTCAATATCGCTACTGCCGCGGAGGTGATCCTGGAGGATAGCCTGGCAGGGGGGACGATCCGGGAATTGGCCCTTTTTGATGGCGGGATCACCACGATTGAGGTCACTTCCGATGGCGTTGAGCCCCTGAAAGTGACCCTGGCCTGGAATGATCCCCCGGGCGCCGTCCTGGAGCCCCAACTCAATCCCGAGACGGCCATGCTGGTAAACGACCTGGATTTGCGGGTCACCCGGGAGAGCGACGGCCAGGTGTCGTATCCCTGGCGGTTGGATGTGACCCAGCCCCAGCTGGCAGCGGAGCAAGGTGACAACAGCGTCGATAATATCGAGCAGGTCCTGATTTCCCTGCCAGCGCCGGGGAACTATGCCGTCACGGTGACCCACAAGGGTCTGCTTCTGGCCGGAATACAGAATTTCTCGCTGGTCATCACCGGGGGGACTTTCGCCGTGCTGCCAGCGGTCCTGGTCTGGGACGGGGATTCAACCGGCGTTGATTACAGCGGAGCGTTCATCCGCGATATACTGAACGAGGCCGGCCAGGTGGACGTCGTCTACACCTCCACCTTTCCCTCATCCATGACCGGTTTTGACGCCGTTTTCCTCTCATTCGGCAATTCCGGCGGGGGCCAGGATCATACCTTCTTTGACACTAGCATGGCGTATGTGGTCCAGACCTACCTGGAAGGGAGTGGCGGGCTCTACCTGGAGGGTGGGGACGCCCTGGGGCAGGCGGGATTCAACCAGGGAGCGAATGATAGCCTGCATCACCTGCTGGGCCTGGCGGCGGTAAGTGACGGCGTCTTCAGCCATACG
>JADFNF010000023.1 GCA_022563485.1 Fidelibacterota bacterium
GCGGCGTCAATGGCTTCAAGTACCTTCTTGTGAACCGCGGGACGTGGCCGGTTTTCGCCGTACCATTCGCGGCACTCGTCACGGAGAAAGTCCATGCCGTAGAGTATGTTCTCATAGCTGTGATGGTTCCACAGGCCGCCAGTGTCGATCGGACTTCTGCTGTCCCCAAGCCGTCCACCTGATGCCAGTTGACCGTCTGCCTGGCCCGGGAAGAACTGATCTGTGAAATCCGAAACCGATGGTGGCTTGATTCGCCAGTAGTCGAGTTTGGCCCGCAGTCTGTCGTTGATTCGTTCCGGGCGCCTGACTTCGCGCCAGAATTCCGTGTCCGTCCGATTCGTCAGGCAGTAATGCATATTGATGAAATCCAGGATCTCGTAAAACCGGTCCTCCGTAATCCGGTTAAACCGGTAAGCGAGCGACTCCATATCATCGGTATACGGAAAATGTTCTGCCAGAAGAGCGCTGGCCACCTGGGCAAGGTAAAGGCCGGTCGATTCCAGCGGCTCGATGAATCCTCCCGACAGACCAATGGCGACACAATTCGCAGTCCATGGCTGTTCCCGTCGACCCACCATGAAATCCACAATGCGGGTTGGCAGCGCTTCTGCATGGTCACCCTCGAATGCTCGTAGTTCTTTTTCCGCGTCATCATCGCTTAAGTGGGCGCTGGAATGTACGTAGCCGAGTGAACGCCTGGTCTGCAGCGGAATTTCCCAGACCCAGCCAGCCGACAACGCAGTTGCCGTGGTATAGGGGCGCACGTAACCGGGGTAGTGATGATCATGGGGCACATTCATGGTTACGGCCCGATCGCAGAGAAGCCACTTCGAGCAGTCTGTAAAACCGACACCGAGCTTTTTCTCGATCAGTTCAGCCGCGAAACCAGTGCAATCGATAAAAAGGTCGGCTTCCAGCCGCTTGCCGGACGCGGTCCGAACCGCAGCGATGTTACCGTTGTCATGCATGTCGACGCCGACGACATGATCCAGGTAGTCTGTAACGCCTCGCGCTGTAGAGAATTCATGCAAATAGTCTGCAAACTTCAGTGCATCCATATGAAACGCGTAAACTAACGACAGACCGGCGTCCTCGTTGCCAAGCGTTTTAGGCGCAAGGTTCATTTCACAGAGTGCAGGTTGTGCCGATATGGTATCCATAAAGGGCACTGATCGGTCGCTCATCAGCCATCTTCGGCCAGCGTCGTCGCCAGGCCCTGACCCATATCGGTTAAACGGGTGATGATAAAATTCGCCCTTGTCGTCCAACCAATTGACGTAGCGGATCGACTTTTTAAAAGTACCGTCAACTGCCTTCATGAAGTCCAGCTCATCGATGCCGATGACGGCCAGAACCTGGTTTATATTCGGAATCGTCGCTTCACCAACGCCGATACGAGGCACATCCGGTGATTCAACCAGGCTAATTTCTGCAACTTTTTGATCGCCGATATTAAGCGCCGCATTCAAATACGCCGCGGCGGTCCAGCCCGCTGAACCGCCCCCGACAATCAGGACCCGCTTTGTTTGCATATCCAAAACCTCTTGTTGCTAAGATAGGGGTGCTGCAACAGGCGCCCTAATTTTACCGAAACCAAGAATTCCTCCATAATCATAATCCAGCCACAATCAGCAGATCCCTTTACGGTAGCACCATCACCAAGCCATGCAGCAAGAAAATTCCAATGATAATTCAGTAGAGAAAGATATCGCAGCGCTTTCCCGCATGGCTTTGCAGCTTTATCAGGAAGGTCACTTGCAGCAAGCGCCCCGTTTGCGCCCGGATCATATCGATGCACGGTTTGATCTCGCGCTAGGGCTGCAACTTTGGGCAGAGCCGAGGCCGCTGCCTGGGCCAGTGTGAAGATGTCGCTTGCTAATGCCCTGTTCTTCATCATGATGGAAGCGCGTAGGCCTTCCACCGCGCCACAGATCGTGTAAGGCACAATGGGATCCGTCTACAACCAACCGACACGGGCGATTAATTGGGACGGATGGTCCCACATAGTTGACGTGGCACAGGATCCGAAGCGCCGTGACGCCGTAGAGAAGTTCTTAGCGCAAGCCGATCTCTCCGGTGAAATCCCGGCGGCTCTCGACGAGAAGGTGTTGGCTCCCAGACGCTCCGCAGGAGCCACAGGCGAGCAATGCGCGTACATCCTGTGCAACCTGGGGTTCGCGGCCCTGGCAGTGGCTGCATCAAAAGGATCTGCGGAGTTCGCGATGGGCTGCGGCCGGCTCGTGGAGCAGCTTGCGCCAAACTCACCAGACCTCGCCCTTCGCCGCCATTTCCTCTCTGCCAAGGGAGGTTTGGCCGTTGCCACGCTGACGGACCAACCACACCTTCTGTGGGACAACCTCGCTGAGCGGTGCGCCACGTACCTCCGCGCCCTCGACTACCACTTGGAGACGCTGCCTAGCGAGTCTGTCGAATCTCACGCTACCGCGGCGTACTCCATCACAGGGCAGTTCCTGTCCCGCCTTCTGAAAAACCGTGCAGTTAAACACTACGCTTACGAAGTCAGTCAGCTGATCGAGGTGGCGCTGGGACTCGCAAGCCGATTGCCGTCGACATTCGTATCCCGGATGTGGACTACCTTGATGCCTGGGACCGATGCGGGTGTCTTCTTCCGCCTTATCGGGGCTGCGGCCGAGTGTTCCTTGCAGATCGATAAGCATTCTCTGGACCACGCTGGAAGGGGCCTGACATATATAGATGAGATCCTTGCCCAATCCGCGGTTCAGCCCGCCCCCGACTTTGAGTTCACTCTACCGATCCGGGCAGAGCTTTTGCTCTTATTAGGTCGACACGCGGAAGCCTCTGAGCAGGCTGCATCTGCGGAGAGTTCGTCGGACCCCTCCTTGCGTGAATATGCGATCGCCATCAAAGCCAGGTGCCACCTAAAGGCGGGAAATCCGCAACTAGCGGCCCAGTTTCTAGCAGAGGTCACGCCGACTACCGATCAAGCTCTCGAGCGGTGGCGCGCGACCTGGATGAGAGATTCGACCGACGGATATTGGACCATTCAACCCGACGCGTTTTCCCCGCTAGAGGACAGCCAGCTTATCTGGAGGCTCCTGGCCGTGGCCGCTGCCGTCGTTCTAGTCCACGAGATCATGGTGAGTAACTTTTCCTTGGAGTACGTGGCCCGGTACAGCAGCGCCGCCACCCCTACGATGTACAAATTTGCCGGGCTGTGGGCCGGTATGGAGGGTTCACTCCTATTTTGGCTCACCATTCTGGGCGGGTACGTCTTCCTGCTCAACTATCTCAACCGCAATAAAAACCGTTCCCTCATGCCGGTGGTCAACATCGTTTTCGGTATCGTGATGCTCTTCTTTTTTGTCCTGGTCGTCTTCTTTGAAAACCCCTTTACGCCCCTGCCTCGCGGGGCCTTGATCCAATCGGCAGGCATGGGGCTCAACCCCCTGCTCCAGCACCCGGTGATGCTGATCCACCCGCCCATGCTGTACCTGGGCTACGTAGGCTTTGTGGTGCCGTTCGCCTTTGCCGTGGCCGCGCTGGTCACCCGGCGGCTGGACGCCACCTGGATTCGATCCACCCGTCGCTGGACCCTGGTGCCCTGGTTGTTTCTGGCTGTGGGCATCATCCTGGGCGGCCGCTGGGCCTATGTGGAACTGGGCTGGGGCGGCTACTGGGCCTGGGACCCGGTGGAAAACGCCTCCTTGCTGCCCTGGCTCACCGGCACCGCCTACCTCCATTCGGTGATTATCCAGGAAAAGAAGAACATGCTCAGGCTGTGGAACGTGATCCTGATTATGACCACCTTCGTCCTGACTATTTTTGGGACCTACCTGACCCGAAGCGGCATCCTTTCCTCGGTGCACGCCTTTGCCGCCACCGACCTGGGCATCTGGTTTTTCGGCTTTGTGGTGTTCATCATCATATCCTGTGTCGTGCTGATCTTCCTGCGAAGAGAGGATCTGACCTCTCAGAACCGCCTGGAATCGTTCACCAGCCGGGAGAGCGGATTCCTGTTCAACAACATGATTTTCCTGGCCTTGACGATGGCCATTCTATGGGGTACCATGTTTCCCCTGCTGTCCGAGGCGGTTCGGGGCATCAAGATCACTGTCGGGTCACCCTACTTTGACAAGATTACCACGCCTATGGGTCTCCTGCTGCTCCTCATGGTCGGTGTGGGGCCCCTGCTGGCTTGGCGTCGCACCTCCAATGCCACGATGATACGGAACTTCATCTGGCCAGTCGGTATGGGATTGGCCGTGATTGCCGTGGCCATGCTATTCGGGATTATGCGTATTTATCCGCTCCTGACCATGGGACTGGTAGTCTTCGTGGCAGTGGGAATTTTCATGGAGGTCTTCCGCGGCGTTCGGGCCCGGCGGCGGATCGCCGGTGAGTCGACCCTCACGGCCTTCCGGAACATGGTGGATAGGAATCGCAGCCGTTACGGTGGCTATATCGTCCATCTGGGGATTCTGTTCATGTTTGTCGGCTTCCTGGGCAAGGCCTTTTCCGTGGAGCAGGACCTGTCCCTGAAAGTGGGTGGATCGGCTAATCTCAAGGGGTACACTTTCACCCTGGACCGGCAATATACGGAGGTGCGTCCTAATCATACGGCCTTCATTGTGGACGTCTCGGTCACCCGCAATGACAAACACGTGACGATCCTCCGCCCGGAAAAGCGCATCTATACCGATCAGAATGATCAGCCTAACTCGGAGGTGGCCATCTATTCCCGACCACTGGAGGATCTCTACATCCTGGTGGGCGGAATCGATACGGAAAGCGGGAGCGTGGTGCTAAAAATTATGGTCAATCCCCTGGTGCAAATGATTTGGCTGGGTGGCATGATCCTCATCATCGGCACCATAGTGGCGATCTTGCCGAGCTGGACGGATCGCAAGTTGAGGGAGAAACTGGCATGACCCGTACTCTAATTGCTCTATCTGTTGTTTCCCTGATGGCTGGCGTTTTGTGGGCCCAAGGACCCAAGGACGCCCTTCAGCGGGAATTGGAATATGAAATTATGGCCCCCTGCTGCTATGGCAGCCCGGTTGGTGATCATGACTCCGACGCGGCCAAGCAGGTGAAAGCCCAGATCGGCCAGTTGATCACCGAAGGCAAGAGCCGGGAGGAGATCATGGATATGTATGTGGCCATTTATGGCGAACGGATACTGGCCAGTCCCCGGGCCCAGGGATTTAACATTATGGCCTATGTGATGCCTCCCCTTTTCCTCCTGCTGGGCGGCCTCCTGTTGGTCTACGCCATCAATCAGATGAAAAACTCCGTCCCAGCTCCTGCCCTGACGAAACGCAAGTCCTACAGCGACGAGGTCTTCCAGAAAATCGAAAAAGAGATGCAGGAATTGAATATATAGGATGGACACCCTCACGGCGCCCTTACTGCTGTTTATCATTTTCACGGGGACTATCTACTATGTTCTGGTGCCCTTTCTATCGGAAGGGATACTGGTGGTGGACGAGGCAATTGACATGCGGACCACCGCTTTGGAGCTGCGGAAGATGAATATCTACAAGCAGATACGGGAAATTGAGTTTGAGCGGGAGATGGGGCTGACCAACCAGGAAGACTTCGAGCGCTCCCGGGAGGATCTGGTGACGGAGGCGGCGGACGTCCTGCGTGACATCGAGGGTCTGTCCCCAACCTCGCCCGATAGTGAGGAGCCACCGGTACCTTTGCTGGTGACTTCCAACTGTCCCAGCTGTCAGACCCTGATTGAGCATGGCACCCGTTTCTGCACCCATTGCGGGACGCAGCTCGGTTCGTCCTGTCCCCAGTGCGGGGTTGCAACATCCTCTGACGACCGGTTCTGCACGAATTGCGGTCGAGGTCTGCTAAACTGACTGTCGCTCTTCTTGGCCCCCCTTTTCACCGCCGACCACATCGGAAAATCGTTTCACCTGCGCCCGGTATTAAAGGATGTCTCCTTTACGCTGTCGGCCGGTGAGTCCGTGCTCCTGTTCGGCCGCAACGGATGTGGCAAGACTACCCTGCTCAAAATTCTGGCGGCGATCATGCGGCCGGAAAAGGGCCAGGCCAGCCTGAACGGGCAGGCCCTGTTCACCCCCGGATACCGGTGGCGGTCGGCTATGGTCTATCTGGGGCATCGGGCCAACCTGTATCCCGCCCTTACCGCCCGGGAGAATCTCAGCCTCAGCCTCCGGCTGCGCCGTCAGGCTTGGGATGAAGAGGCCTTTCAAAAATATTTAGACCGCTACGGGCTGGCGGGGCGTGAAGATGAACCGGTGCGGGTCTACTCTGAGGGCATGCTCCAGCGGCTGGGATTGATTCGACTCGAACTGGCCGCCTGGGAGATCGCCTATCTGGACGAGCCAACCGCCGCCCTCGATGTGGATGGGGCCGGCCTGTTGGCCGAGACCTTCCGGCGCTGGCGATCCATGAGCCGGACCATCCTGTTTACCAGTCACGACCTGGGCTGGGGAGTGGCTCAGGCGGATCGGGCCCTGCTTCTTAGCCGCGGGGTGATCGCCGATGATATGCCCCGGCCCGGCGAAAAAGATTTGGTTGCCCGCTTGGGGCGCGAGGCATAGCCGTGGCCTTCTGGACCATCCTGGTCAAGGACCTGCGTCTGGAGCTGCGTACCCGGGAAAGCCTGGCCACCATGGTGGTATTTGCCGCTACTATAATCCTGCTGTTTGCCTTCGCCTTCAGCGCCGCACCGGCCCAGCTGCGGTCCTTTGCACCGGGCCTCATATGGATCACCTATTTTTTTACGGCGGTCCTGGGCCTGCTGCGGTCCTTTGGCCGGGAGAACGAGCAGGACGCCTATGACCTGCTGCTCACAGCGCCCCTGGACCGCGGTGCCATATTCCTGGGAAAAATGGCCGCATTTTTCATTCTGCTTCTGGCGGCCCAGCTGGTCAGTCTGCCATTTTTTATTCTGTTTCTTGATCTGCCTCTGTGGAAGGCGCCGACTGCCTTCGCGCTCATTCTCGTCATTACCGATCTGGCTATCGCCGCGGTGGGAACCCTCATTGCCGGCATGAGCCTCAGGTCCCCGGCTGGGGAAACCTTGTTGCCGATCCTCCTGTTTCCCCTGCTCACGCCGATCCTCATTGCCGCTACCGAGGCGACAGATGCTGTTCTTGCGGGGCAGCCCCTGGAAGAGTGGGATTTTTGGCTCATGCTGCTGTTGACATTTTTTGGAGTGTTCGTCTTAGCGGGTACCTTCATCTTTGATTATATTTCGGAGCAGTAGATGAAATCCTTCCATGCCATACGAAAAAATCAGGTCCTGTTGGGGATCACTCTCACCGTCGCCCTGGTGAACCTGTGGATTATTTATCAGGTTGCGCCCGTGGTGGTGGAGCAGGAAATGGCTCAAAAGATATTTTATTACCATGTGCCGTTGGCCTGGAACACCTTCCTGGCCTACCTGGTGGTGGCTATCACGGGGGGCGCCTACCTGGTGACCAATGACCCCAAGTGGGATACCTGGTCATTGGCGGGTGCTGAAGTGGGCACCCTGTTCGCCCTGCTCATATTGATTACGGGACCCATTTGGGCCACGCCGATCTGGGGGAAGTCGTGGAGTTGGGAACCCCGCCTCACCACGACCCTGGTCCTGTTTCTTATTTTCCTGGGGTATTTTATGATCCGGGAGTTTGGCGGGCCCTATGAGCGGTCTTCCCGGTATGCAGCGGCGGTCGGCATCATCGCCGTGATCGACATTCCCCTGATACTTACGGCGGTAACCTGGTGGGCGCCGGAAGTCCAGAGCCATCCCCAAATGGAGATGGGTAGTCAACCGGCGTCGATCCTCAATGTCTTTTTATTCTCACTGTTCAGTTTTATCCTCATACTCGTCTACATGATTCTTTATCGGCGACATGTGGGGGAGCTGACCTATCGGCGGCTTACACAGCAGGGGGGCGCCAACCATGTATAAGTATCACGGCTATCTGTTGGCCAGTATCGTGATCGTCTGGGCCGCGATTCTTGGATTTCTCGTGCGCACCTGGCTGCTCGAGCGTAAGAACCTCAAGTCCTGAATTATCATGGTTTCAATTTTTAAAAGCGGGTAGGGTGATATGGCACGGAAAATCGTTCATGTTATAGGCACCGGTACCACGGCGGAACCGCTTATCGGTCTATTGAGCGATTATCGCGATCACCTGGGTATCGATGAAGTGACCTTCCAGAAGAACACCCCCTTGACCTATGATCGGTCCAAGGTTAAAGACCTGATCAGAAGGGGTGCTCGGCTGGTGACCACGGCTGATGCCATGGATGGATTCAAAAGCATCGGCCTTGATCCGGACCACACCGCCGAAGAGGCTCTGGAACGGGCATCGGTCATTATCGACTGCACGCCCAAAGGGATCGGCCACAAGAACAAAGTAGAGTACTTCGAGCAATTCCAAGGAAACACCCTGGGCTTTGTGGCCCAAGGAAGTGAATACGGTTTTGGGAAAATGTATGCCCGTGGAATCAATGATGAGGCGCTGGTTCACGGGGAGGACCAATTTATCCAGGTGGTCTCCTGCAATACCCACAACATGGCCGGTCTCATTCAAACCCTGGCCCTGGACAATAACACCCCCGATAATCTGGTCGAAGGCCGCTTCGTCGTCATGCGCCGGGCCAACGATATCAGTCAGGATACGTCCTTCATTCCGGCGCCACAGGTAGAGAAACATATTGATGAGCGGTATGGCACCCACCATGCCCGAGACTGCGCGGAGCTCTTTGCCACCAGGAACCTCGATTTGAACCTGTTTTCTTCCGCTATCAAGCTGAACACCCAGTACCTGCACGTGCTGCAGTTCAACCTGGTGGTCAAGGAGCCCACGACGTTGCAGAAAGTCATTGACCGGCTGGATGCCGACGATCGCATTGCGCTCACGGAAAAATCGAGCGCCAATCAGATCTTTGCTTTTGGGCGCGACCATGGCCACTACGGGCGGATCCTCAACCAGGCGATCGTATCGGTACCTACCCTGCAGGTGCGTGCCGAGCATGAGATTATCGGGTTTGCCTTCACCTCGCAGGAGGGCAACGCCCTGGGCAGTTCGGTGGCCATTGCCGAATGGTTTTTATACCCCCACTCCTATGAGGAAAAAGTACAGTGCCTCAATGAACTATATTTTAATGAAGTTTAAGGGGGATAAATGTAATCTATGGGCGTGAAGACGATGATTACCGGTCCTTTTCAGGAGAACAGCTACCTGGCCTGGACGGCGGGGAGCAACCGTGCGGTCATTATCGATCCCGGTGATGATGCTGATCGGCTTCAAGCGATCATTGAGGCCGAGCATCTGCAACTCGCCGCTATCCTCGCCACCCACGCCCATCTGGACCATGTAGGCGCTGTGGACCAACTGCGCAAGTGGAGTGGGGCGCCCGTGTGCATCCCCGAAGGGGAGCGGGAGCTGCTGGCCTGGCTGCCCGCATCCTGTCGCCTGTTCGGACTTCCCGAACGGCCGGTCCCCGAAGTGGATCACTGGCTCAAATCGGAGCTCACTCAGCTGTCCGGGTTGCTGCCCTCCGCCAACTTGGGCGAACTTGCCGTAACCATTCACGCCACACCGGGCCACACCGCCGGCGGTGTCTGTTATCAGATCGATCAGGCCCTGTTTGTCGGGGACACCTTATTTCACGACTCCGTGGGGCGCACCGACCTTCCCGGGGGCGATTGGCCCACCCTTGAGCAGTCGCTCCGTTACCTTATGACCCTGCCGGATGACCTGGTGGTTTACCCCGGTCACGGGCCGGCCACTACCCTGGGCCGGGAGAAGCAGTCCAATCCCTATCTCCTTGACATTCAACGGGGGGCCGTCGCTCGTGCCTGAGGACCGGCAACCATTCCTGAAGGCCCTGGAAGAGCGGGCGATGCTCTGCGACGGCGCTATGGGCACCATGATCTACGCCTCAGGGATCTTCGTCAACCGCTGTTTTGACGAGCTGAACATCAGCGAGCCACGCCTGATTGTCGATATCCACAAAAAGTACATCGCTGCCGGGGCGGAGGTTATCGAGACCAATACTTTTGGCGCCAACCGCCTCAAGCTGGAGAAATTCAGTCTGGAGTCCCGCACGGGTGAGATCAATCTCCTCGCCGTCGAGCACGCCCGGACCGCCGCCCAGGGGAAGCCTATCCATGTGCTGGGATCGGTAGGGCCGTTGGGGCGCCCCATCGTGCAGAACAGGGGGATTACGCCCGAGGAGGCCCGCGATGCCTTCCTGGAGCAGATTTCGGCCCTGGTGGAGGCCGGTGTCGATGGACTCATCTTTGAGACTTTCTCTCACCCAGAGGAGATGGCCATTGCCTTGAAGGCCGCCCGGGACGTTGATGGGCAGATCCCAATCGTCGGGCAGTTCACCTTCGCAGATGAGAACAGCATTCTGGGCGGAGGATCGGTGAAGGAGGCGGTGGAGCTCCTGGAGGAGGGCGGCGCCGATGTGCTGGGCGCCAACTGTGCAGTTGGGCCGAGGATTTTGATGGACGTGGTGACCCACATGGCGTCACTCACTGACCGGCCAATTTCGGTCATGCCCAATGCCGGACGCCCGGAATATGTGGACGGACGGCTGTTCTACTTCGCTACGCCCGATTATTTCGCCAAATATGCCAAGCGGTTCGTCAACGCGGGGGCCCGGCTGGTGGGTGGCTGCTGCGGCACCACCCCCGATCACATCCAATCCATGGCCGGCGCCGTCCGGGCCCTGGGGAAGGGCGAGAAGGTTGTCATCCGGGTTGCGGCTGTTGAGGAGTCTACCCGACTGGCGGAGCTGCCCCTGGCGGAACGCTCTCCGTTAGGCCGGAAGCTGGCCGAAGGCAAGTTCGTCGTCAGTGTGGAGGTGGACCCCCCCAAGGGGCTAAATCTGGACCGGGCGGTGAAAGGGGCGCGACTGCTCAAGGCGGGTGGGGTGGACGTGGTCAACATCGCCGATGGTCCCCGGGCTACCGCCCGCATCAGCGCCCAGGCCATGGGACTGATCCTGGAGCGGGAAGTGGGCCTCGAGACCATCCTACATACCTCGTGCCGGGATCGCAATCTCCTGGGACTCCAGTCCGATATGCTGGGGGCTCACACGAGCGGTTTCAGCAATATTCTGGCGGTAACAGGCGATCCCCCCCTCATGGGCGACTATCCCTCGGCCACCGGCGTCTTTGACGTGGACGCCATCGGCCTGGTGCGTCTCTTGAAAAATATGAACCAGGGGCTGGACATGGGCGGGCGCTCCATGAAGGGCCAGACCACCTTCACCATTGGGGTCGGCGCCAATCCGGCGGCGCAGAACCCTGACCGGGAGATGAACCGCCTGGAGCGCAAAATTGCCGCCGGAGCCGAATTTATCATGACCCAACCCATCTATGACCATGATCTCCTGGCCCGGTATCTGGAAAGCGTGGCCCATTTAAAGATCCCGGTCCTCGTCGGTATCCTTCCACTGGCATCCTACCGCAATGCCGAGTTCCTGCATAACGAGGTCCCCGGGATGACCGTGCCGAAGTCGGTAAGAGAACGCATGGCCAACGTGGGTGATGGAGAGGCCGATGAGGGTGTTGCCATCGCACAGGAGATGCTCCTGGAAGTGCGGCAGATGGCCCAAGGGGTTTACATTATGCCGCCGTTTAACCGCTATAGCGCCGCCCTAAAGGTGCTGGAGGCGATCATGGATCAGGGTGAGGGTGATGCGAGCTCTGCCAGGGCCGATTTGCCGGCCACGAAGACCGTTGGCTCACGCAGAACATCGCCTGCTGCCTCCAGGACCTGACCGGGCAGCCGTATGAGCCTATGTCGCTAACGCCTAATTCCTCGAAGTACCACCCCGCCTTGCTGGAGACCTTTTTCTCCCGGCTGGGTGTCCGGTTGCCCGGCTCGCACCTGTTGGTGGCCTATTCCGGCGGACTCGATTCCACCGTATTGGCAGCCAGCATGGCGGAGCTGGCCCACAGGCACGATTTTGACGTCACTCTGGCGCACGTCAATCACCACCTGCGGGCCGAGGCGGACCGGGAGGAGGCCTTCTGTCGGGACTTTGCCGCTGGAATGGGCCTGCCGATTCGCAGAGTGTCGCTGGATCCCACCGGGCGGTCAGGTGAATCAATCGAAGCCTGGGCCCGGCGTGAGCGGTACGCCGCCCTGGAACGTATAGCTGGGGAAGTGGACGCCCGGTGGATCCTCACCGCCCATCATGCCGACGACCAGGCCGAAACGGTGCTCATGCGTCTCAGCCAGCAGGCGCCCCTGCTCAGCCTAGCCGGTATTCGTCCTTCCAGGGGGCGGCTGCTGCGACCGCTGCTGCCATTTACTAAGCGGCAGCTCAGGCGGTGGGCTGTAGCACAAGGGCTGAAATGGGTAGATGATCCGTCGAATAATGATACGTCCTTTTTGCGCAATCGCCTGCGGCACGGCATGTTAAAAAGGATGGTAGCCGGGGATCCCACAACCGTGGCAACGCTGCTGGGCTTGGCCCGGATGGCCCAGAGTTATGAAACCCAATGCGCCCAGATTGCCAAGGAGTTCATGGGGCAAGCCAGAGCGGGTGCACTGACCGGCACGTTCACGCTGCCTACAGGGTCCCTATTAGCGCTTGAGGATGACATCTTCAAGCTGACGGTGCGCGGGTGTCTTCAGCGCTATTGGGGATCGGCAGGCCAGGTAAGCGGCCATCATTGGCAGAACTTCCGCCAATTTGTCCGGGTCGGTCGGGTAGGCAAGGTTTTTGATCTATTGCCCGCTGTACGGGTGCTCATGGATCGCGGGGAGTTGATCTTTTATCCACCCGAGCGGGAGTCAGGGCCGGAACAATGCTCCCTTAAGATTGGTAGAACTCAATGGGGCAGCCATAACTTTCAGGTGGTCTCCGAGGATTCCCAGGCAGGATTAACAGGGCTCTACCTGAGGCCGTGGCGGGCAGGGGATCGAGTACGGTTCCGGCCCGAAGGCCGCCCTAAGCGGATCAGCGATATCTTTATCAATGCCCAGCTGAACCGCCTGGAGAAAAACCACTGGCCATTAGTGGTTACGGCCCGCGATGAGATCATTTGGGTGCCGGGCCTGATGAATCCTCGCTCGATTATGCAGGTGGACCGGTGGAGTGTGACGTGGCGCCGGTAGACCCACAGGAGCTGACTGTCCCCGTGTCGAGCCAGTTCGGGGGCCAAGCGTTGGAGGTCCTTTTAACTCAGGAGCAGATTCAGCAGCGGGTGGCCGAACTGGCTGAGGAAATTTCGCACCGCTATCAGGGCAAATGCCCCATTTTTATCGGTGTGTTGAACGGTTCGTTTATTTTCATGGCCGATCTGGTGCGAAAGTTGGATATTGACTTTGAAGTGGATTTTATAAAAATTTCATCCTACGGTAGTGAAACAGCTTCCACCGGGACCGTGCGACTGCTCAAGGACATCAGCGCCAATATCACTGATCGGGAAGTAATTATTGTAGAAGATATTGTTGACACGGGTTTAACCGTTAAATTCCTTAGAAATCGCATGCTCGAGGCAGGGCCGACCTCGGTGGCTTTTGTGACACTGCTGTTAAAGAACGAGATTGCAATATTGGACTTTTCTATTGATTATGTTGGGTTTAACATCCCTGATCGATTTGTAGTGGGCTACGGTCTGGATGTGGATCAGAAATTGCGAGGATTAGGGTCATTGTATGCTTTTAAGGAGAGCTGAGATGTCGGAAGTAGACGGGCGGAAAAACGGCGACGGTCCAGAGAGGAAACGTCCCCGGCGTACCGGGAAGGTAGCGGGTGCCGGCGGGGGGCGGAGTAAGCTGGGCCGGAAGCCCAGGCCAGCCCCCGATAAAAAGGGGAAATCAGATCAGAAGCCGCCGGGTTTTCAAATGGGTCGCGCCCTGAAGACCTCATTGGGTTGGATGGCCATCGTGTTGGTGGCGTTTCTGTTGGCCAGTATATTTTCTTCCGATGGAAATATCAAGACGACCAGCTTCACAGAGTTGGAAGAGTATATTCAAGATGACCGCGTGGCCTCGGCCGTGATTATCGGCAATACCTTCAAGGGCAAATTTCGGGAGCCGGTTGAGGAGACCAGTTTCAGTGGCCAGACCCGCGTCTACAAGGAGTTCCAGACCATTCTCCCGTATGTAGACAGCGAGTTGGTCACCCGGTGGCAGAAGAATGGCCTGAAATTTGAATTCAGGGAGAAGAGTCTCGGCTGGTTTGACTATCTCTGGAGCGCCTGGCCCATCCTACTCATCGTTTTCTTCTGGTTCTTTATAATGCGCCGGATGCAGGGCGGCGGCCTAGGCGGCCAGGGGAGTATTTTCAACTTTGGCAAAAGCAAGGCCAAGTTGATTACCCCGGATAAGTCCAAGGTGACCTTCGATGATGTCGCCGGTGCTGACGAGGCCAAACAGGAGCTAATGGAGATCATTGAATTTCTAAAGAGTCCCGATCGTTTTACCCGTCTGGGAGGCAAGGTGCCCAAAGGGGCACTCCTGTTAGGGGCCCCGGGGACCGGCAAAACCCTCCTGGCCCGGGCGGTGGCCGGTGAGGCCCAGGTGCCATTCTATAGCCTGTCGGGCGCCGACTTTGTAGAGATGTTTGTCGGAGTGGGGGCCAGCCGGGTCAGGGACCTATTTGCGCAGGCCAAAAAGAATGCCCCGGCGATCATATTTATTGACGAGATTGATGCTGTCGGCCGGCATCGGGGTGCCGGACTGGGCGGCGGTCATGATGAGCGGGAGCAGACCCTCAACCAACTGCTGGTGGAAATGGATGGGTTTGACACTGATACCAACGTGATTTTGTTGGCTTCCACCAACCGCCCCGATGTGTTGGACAAAGCTTTGCTGCGTCCGGGCCGGTTTGACCGTCAGATCGTGGTGGACACCCCCGGTAAGGCCGGGCGGGAGGGTATTTTGAAAGTGCACACCAGAAATATGCCTCTTGATCGGGACGTAGATCTAGGCGTCCTGGCACGTGCTACGCCCGGACTGGTGGGGGCCGATCTTGCCAACCTGGTGAATGAGGCCGCCTTGCTGGCTGCCCGGAAAGACAAGTCCAAGGTGAGCATGGAGGATATTGAAGAGGCCAAGGACAAAGTCATGATGGGCGTCGAGCGCACGAGCGTGATCCTTACCGACGAGGAGAAGAGGGTGACCGCCTTTCATGAGGCCGGTCACGCCCTGGTGGCTTACCACACCCACAATGCTGATCCGATCCATAAGGTATCGATCATCCCCCGGGGGCGTTCCCTGGGCGTCACAGCCCAGATACCCCTGGATGACAAGCACAACTACTCCCAGACCTATATCCAGGGCCGTCTCGACATACTGATGGGTGGCCGTGCCGCCGAGCGACTGATCTTTCACGATTTGACCACCGGGGCCGGTAACGACTTGGAAATAGCTACCGAGCTGGCCCGGCGTATGGTGGTGGAGTGGGGCATGAGTGACAAGGTGGGTCCTGTCACCTTGGGCAAGGCGGATGAAGAACTGTTTCTGGGTAGGGACATCCAGCAGCATAAGGGCATCAGCGAGGAAACGGCCCGGCTCATTGATGGGGAGGTGCGGGCTTTCGTCCGGTCGGGTGAGGTGCATGCCAAGGCGATCATCTCCACGCATATTGATCAGCTTCGCCTATTGGGTGATGCCCTACTGGAGCATGAGACCATTCATGGCGAGGACATTCCCCGCTTATTCGATGGCAAGCGGCTCCTGAGGACATCATCAAACGGGAAAGCGAAATCCAAGCCCAAGCGAAAAGGCCGAACCGCCCGGGCAGGGAGCCCGGCCAGGAGCAAGGACATTTCGAGCTCAAGACGGAAGTCGATTCCATCTAAGACACCGATCAGTTAACCTTCCCCGTGGGCGCCATCCGGGAAATCATCACCCCATCACCCGCGGAGCTGGCCAAAGAATTTGACTCCCTGAACGTGGACCAGGGTGGCGTCGGCATCATGTCCCCCAAGTCGTTTTTTCATGTTCTGCGTTTGCGGAGACTGAAATCACCGGCCGCCAATATCCTAAAACAGGAGATGCTCAGCGTAGGGGGGGAGTGCGCCGCCAGCCGTACCGTGATATTGGGCGATGACCAACCCCAGGACGCGATCATCATGGGGACGCGGCGGCAGCTGGCCAAGGTGGTCATCAAACTGAAGGCCCAACCCTTTGGTCTGCGACGGGTGGCCGAGCAGATCGACGCCTTTCTCAAACTGCCGCGTCAACCGTTGCAGGAGGTGGCCGCCCCCATCGATTCCCTGGCCGGCGACCCGGCCGCCTACCCCCTTATCATGGGTATCCTCAACATTACCACCGACTCCTTCAGCGATGGGGGCAGTTACTTCGATGCAGTCGATGCCGTTGAGCATGGCCTGGCCCTGTTTGAGGAAGGTGCGGAGATCGTCGATGTGGGAGGCGAGTCGACCCGGCCGGGATCGGAGCCGGTGGCCGCAGATGAGGAGTTGAGCCGGGTTGTGCCGGTGATCGCTAAATTGCGGGAACGAACGGACTGGCCCATCTCTATCGACACCATGAAGGCCCCGGTGGCCCGGGAGGCACTGCGAGCCGGGGCAACGCTGGTCAACGACGTGAGCGCCGGCCGGCACGATCCGGAAATGTTTGCAACAGTGGCCGAGGCCGGGTGTCCCTACGTGATGATGCACATGCAGGGTGAGCCCAAATCCATGCAGCACAACCCGCACTATGAGCACTTGATGGATGAGCTGCACCGATTCTTCGATGAGCGCCTGAACCAGGCGGTGCAGGCCGGCGTGGCTGAGGAGCAGATGATCCTCGACCCTGGCATCGGGTTCGGCAAGCGCCGGGAAGACAGTTACGAGATACTGAGGCGACTGGGCGAACTGCGCAGTTTCGGCCGGCCGCTGCTGGTAGGGGTGTCCCGGAAATCATTCCTGCAAAATGAGCTGGGTGAGACGCCCCAGGAACGCCTGGAGGAAA
>JADFNF010000024.1 GCA_022563485.1 Fidelibacterota bacterium
CCATAGTTTGGACACTCCTTTGCGATTCTTAGATGTAATCCTGCTGGGTTGTTCATCAGGCAGCCAACTCCTTTGTTGACTGATTGAAATATACCTGTTCCGGTGTCTGCCTGCCAAGCGATTGATGGGTTCTCTCATGGTTGTAGAACCTGATCCACTCCTTGATGCCTGCCCTGGCTTCCGGCACCGTTTCGTAGGCTTTGAGATAGACCTCCTCGTACTTCAGAGAACGCCAGAGCCTCTCGATAAACACATTGTCCATCCAACGTCCTTTCCCATCCATGCTGATGCGGATGTTGGACGCTTTCAGCGCACCGGTAAACTCCTCACCTGTGAACTGCGAGCCCTGATCGGTATTGAAGATCTCCGGCGTCCCGTAAGTCTGAACGGCTTCACTCAGAGCCTCAAGACAGAAGGTGCTGTCCATACTGATCGATAGCCGCCAACTCAACACCCTTCGACTGTACCAGTCCATGATAGCCACCAAGTAAAGAAAGCCTCTGGCCATGGGGATATAGGTGATGTCCGTTGCCCAGACCTGGTTGGGCCGATCTATCCTCAGACCCCTGAGCAGGTAGGGATAGATCTTGTGATTATTCCCCGGTCGGCTCGTATTCGGCTGAGGAGCAACAGAAGCAATACCCATCTCAGCCATGAGCCGTTTGACACGCTTCCGGTTGATCTTGTATCCCCTGCGTCGCAACTGGTCACGGAGGCTGCGTGTCCCCATAAAAGGATACTTCATATGCAGTGCATCCATGAGCCGCTTAAGGGCTAACTCTTCTGGATCAGGGGCTTTGCTGGCAGCCTTGTAGTACGCTGTAGAACGACTTACATCCAGCAGGCGGCACGTGGTCGTGACCGGCAGAGTGGCGTCTCTCCTGATCATTGTCCTGCGCTCAGCCACGGTCAACGACCGAGCGCTTGGGACAAAAAATCTCGTTCCATAGTCAACTGCCCGATCTTGGCGTGCAGGTTTTTGACCTCGGATGCAGTCTGCTTGCGCTCCTTTTCTGATGCGCCGAACACATCCTTTGAGCCTTCCATCAGTTGTCTCTTCCACTGCTGAATCTGGGTCGGATGAATCCCAAATCTAGCCGCCAGTTCGCTCAGTGTCTGCTCCCCTTTGATGGCCTCTATGGCTACGCTCGCCTTGAATGCGGCTGAATGGTTACGTCTCTTTTTGCTCATGTTCTGCGGTCCCCTATCTGTTGAGGTTCAGGCAGAAATTACTTCTAAGCCACTGTCCAGTTTTTGGGGTCCACTTCTCCGAACGCTGTACGCGGACTTATTCGGCGTCGCGAAGTCGGCTTTAAAAAGATACAATCGAGGGTGAGAATTCCACTTAGTGAAATAAAAAAAATAATGATCCACTATCCTTCAAAATCAGAATTCAGTTTAATCGACAATTAAATTCAACCGATGAAAGAAGGGAATTAACAATGGCAGCTCAATTAAAAAGGCCAGCAATCCAGCCAATATACTCCCGAATATCACGAAAGAATGTGTACGAGTTCTGGGATTCGAAAACAGAGCGTACTACCAAATGTGCGGGTTTTTTGCTCGACATGCGCGATACCTCAACAGGGCGACGAGTGCGCCGCAGGATCAAGGCTGATTACCAAACAGCTTTGGAAACGTACCGCGAAATGCTCGATCTGATTCGAGATAATAATGAATCGTTGCCAACCCTCCTAAAACGAAAGAAGACGCGAAATCTCAATGACCTCTTCGGTGAATATGCAAAAGCCAAGTCAGATTCTTCGTTAAGGAATAGGCAAAAACGATCACCGCTTACGGTTAAGCGGACTGCATCTGCCGTCAACGCATTCCACAGGGCGTTCGGAAAGGAGCAAAATCTTCGTTCAATTACAGCTCCTAAAATCGAACAATTCATTTCCATTTGTCTCAAGAACGGTAGAATGCCAAGTGGAATAAATGTTGAACTTCGCCACCTAAAAGCACTGTTCAATTGGGCTCAGAGACGAGAGTTCATCGATACTAATCCATTCTTGGCTATTGAGATGTTCCCAAATGAGCATCCCGAACCTCGGCCACTTAGCCCTGAAGAGCTCGAGAAACTATTTTATGAATGTCCTCCGGGCAGTCGCTGGCATCCCCTTATCATGACTTACCTCATGACAGGCGCGAGGCTTACCGAAGTCCTCAAGCCAAAGTTGACTTGGGAGAATGTTGATTTTGAGAATAGGGTACTCACCCTCGCCTTCCGCAAAGGCGGCAAGACGAGTCAAATCCCCATGACCGATGAACTTGTCCAGGTGTTCCAAAACTTGAAATGGAATCCATTCTCAAAGGCTCATGATAATCAACCTGAAGATGTTCTCTATCCCTTCCCAATCAATCACTCCTACGTAAGCCACAAGATCAAAGCCATCATGAGGAAAGCGGGTATTGATGCCACAGCTCATGATCTAAGAGATTCATTCGTGAGTCACCTTATATTCTTAGGTTATCCCATTGAGGACGTCAGCAAAATGGCTGGACATTCATCCATTAGAGTCACCGAAGCGCACTATTACGGGCAGATTGAGGAGCGGCGGAGACAGATGATTACGGACCTTGGGGACCACCTTTCGGCCCACCTTTCAAAAACGCTGCCCAAAAACGCTGCCAAAACGTGGTCAAAAGTGGCTAACACTGGTCAACCCGACACCTTAAGAGCAGATAGCAAAAACCCTCAATCTCCATCGGAGAAAGAGGGTTTTACAGGGGTGGCTCGGGACAGAATTGAACTGCCGACACATGGATTTTCAGTCCACTGCTCTACCAACTGAGCTACCGAGCCAGAGGGGATCGCCTGGCTGTGGAAGCCAGAATACCTCGGCAAAATGACGGCCAAATGTAATGTTTGAAAGCGATGGGCTAAAAGCGAAATGAACCTCTCAGATGGATATTTCCTTTCCAAGCGCCGAGCAGAACGTGAAATTTGTCACATGGAATGGGGGATAGAAGGTGTAATATCCACGGCGGTGCGCAGAGTTTACCCTGCGTTTGGGAAGATATCGGAGGTGTAAGTGACATCACCAGGTGGTTTGAGATGAATGCATGAATAAGGTAACAGGAATCGACGCCAAGTTGGACAAGCACCTCGTGATCATTGTTGATGATCTCCCTTCAAATCTCATCTATTTCAATGAAGCCCTGACCACCTTCGGGTACCGAACCGTTACAGCTGCCAATGGCAAGGAAGGCTTGGAAAAGGTCAATGCTTTGATCCCTGACCTTATCCTGACCGATGTGAACATGCCCGAGATGAATGGCTATGAACTGTGCGCGGCCGTGAAGGGTAATCCGGTGACCAAGGATATCCCCATCATTTTGATCACGGCCCAGGATGACCGAAACAGTCTAATTCAGGGGCTGGATACCGGGGCTGACGATTTTCTGATCAAGCCGGTCAACCTCAGTGAATTGCAAGCGCGGGTCCGGAATCTTCTTCTGGTAAAGGACTATCGGGATCACATGAAGCGCTACACGAGCGAGTTGGAAACCCAGGTGGCCATGCGCACGGCTGAGTTGAACAATGCCTTCGTCGAATTGAAGGCGGTGAACCTGCAGCTCAAGGAGTCCATTCTGGATACGATCCAACGACTCTCCACCGCTGCCGAGTACCGGGACAAGGAGACCGCCGCACATATCTGGCGCATGAGCCACTATTCTCAAATCGTGGCCCGATCTCTGGGCCTGTCATCCGAGGATGTGGATAATATATTGTATGCCAGCGCCATGCACGACGTGGGCAAGATCGGAACTCCTGATCACATCCTACTTAAAACGGGAAAATTGACCGCCGATGAAAAACAGATTATGGACGAGCATACCCTCATCGGTGAGAGCATCCTGGGCGGTTCAAACTACCCTCTGCTGGAACTGGCCAAAGAAGTGGCCGGGGGGCATCACGAGTGGTGGGACGGCACGGGTTACCCCCGTCAATTAACTGGCGAGAACATACCGGTAGCGGCCCGCATCGTGGCGGTAGCCGATGTATACGATGCCCTCACCACCAAACGGGTCTATAAGGATGCGTGGACTGCCGATGAGGCCTTTGCCCATATCCAGGCGGGAGCCGGTACCCATTTTGATCCGACCTGTGTGGCGGCAATCGTGAATAGCCGTAGCAAAATCGAAGATATCCAGCGGTCAGACCAAGCGCTGAAGGATAGTTGACCCCGTCAGTCAAATCCTTATGGTGCAACCTGAGTCGTCCATCACCCTCAACGAGAGCGTCCGCCGCAAGGTACAAGCCCTCCAAGCTTTCGCCCGGAAAATTGCCCATGATACCAATAATTTCTATAGCGTCCTCCAGGGGTATATTTCCCTCATAGAGATGAGCGTAACCAGTGATCGAGATCTTCAGAAATTCCTACTTCCGATGAAAGATGCGATTGATTCAGGGATTGCCCTGAACCGGGCCCTGGCGATCTATTACCGCCCCGCCCAGGTGATGGTTGTGCCGGTGGACTTGGCCCAGCTGGCGAGTGAGGAGTGTGATTTTTTTAATGAGACCTACAAGTTTCCCGTCAAGGTAATTGTTGAGGGGCAGTTGAAGCCGGTAACCGTGGAAGAACCTGCGATTCGGTCGGTGGTGCGCAATCTGTGCCTGCTGGCACAGGTGACCAAGACACCGAAGGCCCGTTTGGAACTGTCGATAGCGGAGCTTGATGAGGACACCCTCAAGGGGATGGTCCTGGAAAGTCGGTCAGGTTCCTACCTTTGTATGCGTCTGACCGTTACACTGGTTGATTATCCCCAACAGGAGGAAACCGAGTTTCTCAACCCATTTGCCTTAACTCTCGATCAAAATAAGGATCCAGGACCGGCAATGATCTTTCAGGTGATGCAAAATCATGGAGGCAACCTGGACATTACCTCCCGGGACCAAAAGTTGACTGTGTCACTCCATTTCCCGAGTCCGAACGGATGACCGGCGGCGATAACGGTGACCTGCATTTGACCATTCTGGTGGTTGACGATGAGCCCAGTATATGTTCGTTTCTAAAGGAGATCCTCACCGCGCGCGGTCATGAGGTTGAAGTGGCCCATGACGGCTCTAGCGCCTTCGACCTGCTGGATAAGCGCACTTTCGATTTGGCTCTGGTCGATCTCACCCTTCCGGACGCCAGTGGCTATGACATTATCGAGCGTGCGAAAGAGAACGACCCGCACCTGGTAGCTATGATCATGTCGGGGCTGACCATTGAATCTTATGGTGATCTCAAGCGGTACGGGGTTGATGAGTACATAAACAAGCCGTTCAGCTTTGAGGATTTGATTTATCGTATCGGCAAATATGAGCGATACGTCCGGATCATGCGCGAAAACCGGCAGCTGCAGGAGAGCCTGCAAAGGGAACGGCGAAAGAGCGGTTTCTTTACTGCGGCGAGCCACCAGCTGAGGTCTCCCATTGCCGTATTGAAGGAGTTCGCGCTCCTATTCCGGGAGGGCTATGGCGGTGAGCTGACGGAAAAACAGGTCCAGTATCTTCAGGCCATCGATGATAATATCGGCCGATTATTAAGCCTGCTGGAAAATGTGGAGAACCTGAGCAAGGCCGACAGCGGCAGTTGGGTGATCCGGTTGGATGAGGAAGAACCTGTTGAGATCCTGGAACGGGTCACGAACAGTTGGCGAACCGTTTTGGAAAGGGGAAATCTAAAATTTGTCGAGCAGTTGGCCGGTAACCTGCCTAAAGTCAAGGCGGATAAGTGGGCCGTCGATCAGGTGCTGTTCAATCTATTTGATAACGCCGCCAAATACAGTCCGCCGGGGGGCACCGTAACCTTGCGGTGCTATCAGCAGCAGGCTGGATATGTGACGATCGAGTTGGAGAATGAGGGTGAGGGTATCCCCGATGACATGCGCAAGATCATTTTCGAGCCATTTGCCCGACTCCCCGAACATGAATCGGCTCCCGGCCTGGGTCTGGGACTCACCATTGCTCTGGAACTCGCCCGGCGCATGGGGGGCGACTTGGTGCTCGGCAGCGGCCATGGGGGGGGCACCCGGTTTTCCCTTAACCTGCCGATAGCCTGACGACCTTTGGGGACAGCCGTTGATCTACGGTTCTGCGGTGTCCGACCTCTTTTCGACCGATTCTACCGGGCCGGGACTCTATCGGAATCCCATTGACAGGGCTGCACTTGTGACCTAACATTAAACAGTGATGATGATAAGATTGCTGCCGAGCGATCGCAGGAGAAGTTGCCGGGCGCATCAGGCTGAAGATGACAGCTCGGCTGGGTAACTCAAGTTCTTCCCGAGTGGACCGATGGAGGTAACAAGCCGGGTGAAGGCGGGCTGTGATAAAATAGCGGTCGCCGTCGGGCCGAAACACCCGGGATAGGGCGCCACGGTTGGCCACATCCCCGAAGAGGGACGCAGTCTTCCCAATGCAGTGGTACCATCCATTGATGGTACTGTGGGAGAATAGGTGAACGGGTGCCACAATTGAAGTGGGTCGTGGCAACGCAGAACCAAGACAAGTTGCGGGAGATTCGGACTATTTTTGCCGGTTTCCCCGTTACCTTGTTGGAATTGAAGGAATTTCCCCACATCGGCACCATAGAGGAGACGGGAACAACATTGCAGGAAAATGCATTATTAAAGGCACGGACGGTTCACCAGGCATTGGGATATCCGGCCGTTGCCGATGACACAGGACTGGAGGTCGATGCATTGGGTGGCGCGCCGGGTATCTATACGGCCCGGTTTGCGGGACCCCGGGCGACCTATCGCCAGAATCAGGACCAGTTGTTGACGCTCATGCAGACGATTCCTACGCAAAATCGAGTGGCCCGTTTTCGCACATGCGCGGCATACGTGGACGATTCGCAAGAAATGGTGGCCGAAGGTGTGGTAGAGGGACACATCACCCGCGAGCCCCTCGGCAATCACGGTTTCGGGTATGACCCGGTATTCCTGGTCGAGGACACCGGGCGTACCTTTGGACAGATGACGCATGGGGAAAAGCAGAACTATTCACATCGGTCCCGGGCCTTTAAGGCCCTCCATCGATTGCTGATCCAATCCCTGCCCATAATTAAAGGTAAGGAGACAGCCGCCTAGTCACCACTGATACCGGTTTTTTGGGTTGCGACAACAAGTATCAGGAGACGGCGGGTGTATCCACACTGTGCGCCAATAAAGGTGATTGCCCTTGTTTTGGGCGGCGTCCAACTACTGTTGGGGGCGGTGCCGGACTCGGTCTATACTCACCTAATAGACGCTCCCGATTTTCTTTCCAATGTGATCGTGGCACCCATCCCGCCGTCTTCTTCAGGTGGACTCAAACTGATCGGCTGGCCGTCAGGCTTGGGGAACGGCGCGGGAAGCAGCTCCCCTCTGACTCCTGCCAACGATGTCTCCCCTATGGAAGATATCCCGCCTAAGGCGTTGATCTTAACTGCCGAACAATCACGAATGGTCTTGCGGCGAGGCGCTGGCATGCTGCCGGTGACGACCAGGGCCATTGAACGGGGCTCGGAGATCGACTCGACGGGTAACCTTATCACATTTTACGAAGAGCATGACGGTACGCCCCTCAGGTTACCCGTGACGCTTCCTCTGGCCTGGTACATCCCCAATATGTTGGCCAGCCGATTGGACCAACTAGTTCGCAGTGGACTCACCGTTGCTCAGACGTCTCAAACAGGCGTCCCGGTGCGCCGCAGGGCTACCTTCGAGCTGCTGGGAGCGGATATTGCCGGACAACGTGTCTCGCTCAGTGTGTCGGGGAATGTGGTGATCAAGGGGGATCTGAGATTCAAGGACCAGTCCAAGAGCGCCACCAATTTCCGGGCCAACAAGAACTGGGAAATGCAGGTGGATCAGACGCAGCGCTTCAATATTGAAGGCACGATCGGTGACCGTATCCGGGTTCGGGTCGACCAGGATAGTGAGAACGACTTCGACTGGGAAAACGACATGTCAATTGTCTATACCGGCCCCGAGGACGAGATCCTCAAACGGGTGGAGGCCGGAAATATCAGTCTCTCCCTGCCCGGTACCCAGTTCGCCACCGGTGGCAGCGGCAAGAGTAACGGTCTGTTCGGCATCAAGGCCGTGTCCCAGTTGGGTCCCGTGAACTTCACGACGGTGGCTTCCATCGAACGGTCGCGCAAATCCTCCAAAACCAACACACTATCAAGCGAGTTCAGCATCAGTGAACTCAATTATCTGTCGAACCGCTACTTCTTTCTTGATATGGAATTCCGGGCCAGCTACTATCCTCTGTCCGTTGATGGACGGCATGTCTTCAATCCCAACCGGGTCGTGGGACAACTGTTGGTCTATCGCTCGAGCCGGGAGGGGTCGGACACCTATCCTGGAACTGCCTACGTGGACCCCAACGACCAGGATTTCTTGAGTAGCTCTAAGGCCGAGGGGCATTTTGAGCGTCTCCTGGAGAATCGGGATTACATCTATAATTATCAGCTGGGAACGTTCCGGCTCAACACTCCCGCCAATGCCAATGATATCATTGCCGTGGCCTATACCATTGGAATACAGGTGGGAGACTCCATTATTATTGATACGAATATTGAGGGTTGGAAGGTAGGAAACATCGACTACGTGCCCAGTGATTCCGTGGATATTACCTTGAAGTTGATTAAGGACAAGGGGCAGACTGCCAGTTATCCTACTTGGCCGTTGGCATTCAAAAATGTATACAGCCTGGGTGGCAGCAATATCAATCCGGAGGGGTTCGAAGTTCAGATCCTGGATCGTGGCGGTTCCACTGACAGTGACGACCGGTTCACCAACGGCGTGAGTTTCCTGACCATCTTCGGTCTGGACCAGCAAAACATCAACGGCGAGCCGCTCCCCGATGAATTGATCGACGTAGCCAACAGTAACATTGTAAACCTCTCTCTGGGTGAGTTGCACTTTCCCGCCCTGTTGCCTTTTACCTTTTCCCGGGTGCGTGGTCTGGCCACCAACGACAGTGCCCTGTTTGAAATCTATGGTTATGAACTGGAGGACATTGATCAGGATTTTGTTTTCGACCGAATGATCGATGGCGTGGAGACGGATCAAACGGTCACCGGCGGAGCCAAGGAGGCCGATGGCGACGGCCAGGACGAGGATTTCAATGACAACGGGAAGTTCGACGTGCCGGCGATATACTACAAGCCAAACAGTACCACCGAGAAGAGGAAGGAATCCCGTTTTGATATCATAGTCAGGCAGTCCAGCTTGGGTGCCAGTGTTTTTAACCTGGGATTCAACATGGTGCCGGGTAGTGAGACGGTTTCTATCAATGGCGAGCCCCTGGTGCGGGATAAGGATTACAAGATCGATGGTTTCAGCGGGACCCTGACCATCCTGGACATGTCGAAATATCCCAATCCGGAAGTCTCCATCGACTATGAGGAAAATGTGTTCATATCCTTTGATAAGAAGGTTATGCTGGGGACCCGGGCCGAGATCGACCTGGGGGAGAACTCTTTTCTCGGTCTGACGGGACTGTATTACAACCAGTCCATTGCCGAAGAGCGGATCGATGTGGGGTCCGAGCCGATCCAGAACATGCTGTGGGATATCAATGGGAGAATTTCCCGGGACGTGCCCTTTCTGACCCGTCTGGTGGACCGCCTGCCCCTGGTCAAAACCGATGCGGCCAGCCGTTTCCGCATCGAAGGTGAGATCGCCCAGGTACGGCCCAATCCCAATCCCCTTGGCACAGCCTATGTGGACGACTTTGAAGCGGCCAAGCGGGTAACCAGTCCCTCCCTGCAGTACCGTGCCTGGCGGCAATCCTCGCCGCCCCTGGGTAAAAGCCTGAGTCACCGCCGCAAGCTGGCCTGGTGGAATCCCTTCAACGAGTGGTCGGTGAAGGATATCTGGCCTCAGCGGGAAACTTCCGTGCGGGCCAGGAATAACACTACGACCATTCTGATCCTGGATGCCTTTTTTCAGGGCCGGGTTAATAATGTGTTTGATGATACCGTGACCGACAGTCTGTGGGCCGGTATTACGTTTCCTCTGCTGCCCAGTGAGTATGACCAGACCTTGAGCAAGTTTTTTGAAATCTGGGTTCGGGGGAATGTTGGACAGCTGCATATTGATGTGGGGACCATGAGCGAGGATATCAATAACAACGGGAGAGTGGACACCGAAGATCGGGCGACCTCCGGGTTCAGGGAGGGCAATGGTATCCTTGACGCGGGCGAGGATGTGGGGCTGGACGGATGCCCAGATGTCAATGAGGACGGGACGGGCGGCTGCTTTGATGTGGATGATGACGGCGACGGGCGCATCGATGAAGAGATCTTTGACGGGTTGGACAATGATGGTGACGGCCTCATTGATGAAGACCTGGCCCAGGGACAGCGGCCCACCAACGCTGATCCAGGGGACCCCAATGGCGACAACTGGTCCAACACCCAGAGCAACGTCCGCAATGACAACATCAACGGGACCGAGGGCAACAGCCGCAGCCAGGAGGGCAGTTACCCGGATACCGAGGACCTGAACGGTAACGGCGCCTCGTTTGTGGATGACCGGAACGATTACTTCACGTTCAAGGTCCAGCTGGATGAGAACCATCCCGATTTTGATCGCTCCATACTGGGAGGCGCCACGGAGAACAACGGCGTCCCGACGGGTTGGCGTCTGTTTCGCATATCGCTCACCGAGTTTGAGCGCACCGGTGACGCAACGGTGAGCTGGGACGATGTGCGAAATTTGCGCCTGTGGATTGACGGTCTGGGCGACGCCCAATACAATGCGGATATTACGGCTCACATTCAAATTGCCAAGATTGAATTTGTGGGTAGCGAATGGGAGGAACTTGGTCTCGCTCCCATCGGATCGGAAACCTACGTGAGAGTCGACACGGCGGTGAGTCTAGCGGTCACCGTGGCCAACACGGAGGACAATGCCGACTACGATTCGCCTCCGGACGTTCAGGGTGAGTTTGACCGGATCAACGCCATACGTCTCCGGGAGCAGTCCCTGGTGATGGATTTCAGCCGGGAGGGCATCCCGCCCGGTTTCAAGGGGGCCATCAGCAAGTCCACCCCGGACCAAGCCGGAACGTTCCTGGTCTACAACAGCCTGAGCCTGTTCATTCACGGGGAGGAAGACCAGGGGCTCATGACGGAAGACAGCACGTCGGTTGTCTTTTGGCTGCGACTGGGGCAGGGGCTGGAGAATGGGGAGGTCTATTACGAGGTGCGCAAGCCGGTCTATCCCGGATGGGACCGACGCAATCACATCGAAATTGACATGCCGGCCATCGCCCGCCTCAAAAAGCGGGACACGCCCGATCTGACTATCATTGTCGATGCCGATACCCTCCCCGGCTATTACCTGGATGGCATGGAGGTTTACATCAAGGGTGATCCCTCGCTGGAAAGGATCAGGCGCTACACCGCGGGCGTGATCAACACGCACCCGGAAATGACCATCAGGGGCCGGGTGATGCTGGACGAATTGCGTCTTTCCAAGGTAAGGAGGGACCCGGGTATGGCTGTCCGACTGAGTGGGGACCTGAACTTTGCCGACCTGTTGGCCACGACCTTCAATTATACCCGGCAGGACGCCGATTACCATACGGTTCAACAGCGCATTACTCCCAATGCCCTGACGAGTGAGTCATGGAAAGCGAATGTCAGGTTCAATCCTGAACGCTTTATGCCCCAATCCTGGGGTGTCCGAACACCCCTGAACATGAGTTACAGCAGTGCAATCAGGACGCCTAAATATTTGCCAGGGAAGGACGTTTTAACGGAAGGTCTGCCCGGCGAGTCATTGGAGGAGATTCAGAAACGGAGTGTACAGGTCACCTTCAAGGGCAGTTTCGACAAGTCAGCGCGCAGTAAGTACTGGCTGATGCGCCAGACTTTGGATCGTCTGAGGGGCAGTGTGACCTTCAGCACCAAACGGGAATCTTCCGAACTCATTTTGAGAAATCAATCACAGAGCATCGTTGGCCAGTTGTCTTACCCCATCACTTTCAGTGATGAGAACTACCTGCACCTGTTCAAGGTGTTGGAGCCCATTCCCTGGCTCGGTGATCGGCTCAAGGATACCCGGCTGTATTACACCCCGACCAATCTGGAGTTCTCCGGCAATGCATCAGAGATTATTAGCGGCCGGATTACGCGGGCGACGCCTGACACCTCGGTGCAGACCTACAACTTCAATGTGAAACGGACGATCAGAAGCCAGTATCGCGTTACCAATAACCTGACCGCCAACTACACCTGGGATGTGAACAGTATTTTGGATGAGGACCGGTTTCGCTACGATAAATTGAAGGCGGTCAGGGAACTGGACCCCGGTCTGCCCATCAGACGGGCGGAGCAATTTACGATCAATTACAATCCCGACTTTATCACATGGTTCAAGCCTAAGTTATCGTATCAATCGCAGTACAATTGGAATAAGAACCAACCGATTGATGACCCCGAACGGGGTGGCAGGATAAGCGTCCAGGGCCGAATTTCCGGGAATGTGAACCTGGCGCCGAAGGATATCATCGAGATTTTTTATACACCTGAGGATCGGGCTGGCTCCCGGCGGGGAGGTTCGCGGAGACGGTCCAGGGGCCAGCCTTCTGGCGGTCAAAAAGAATCAGACGGCAAAAAACCTTTTGAGGTGACCAATCCCACGATGAAAGCCATCCTCAAGCGGCTGCATGCTGTCGCCGGTAAATTTACGCCTATCGCTTTTAACTACGGCTACAACCGCCAGACCGGTTTTCCGGCGGTGATCGGTCAGCCGGGCTATGCTTTCCGCGTGGGCCTGAACACTTCCCCTGGACTGCCCACCGACACGCTGATAGCGGGCCAGAGTACTTTTGGCGAGACCCGGGACATTGCCTGGCGTACTGGTATCAACCTCACTAAATCCTTGAATCTGAACGTGTCTCACGCCCGCAAATTTTCAGCCCGCCAGAGCACCAGTACATCGACGATATCACGCTCGGAGGATTTCCTGGTGCTGGGCGATTCAGAAAAGGTCGGGGTGCCCTTTTTCAACTGGAGTGTGCGGTGGTCGAACCTCGAGAGGCTGCCCATACTCAATAAGGTGCCCTGGAGGGTGAGCCTGGATCATACCTATTCGGGCAATCATACAAGCGACCAACAGAATGGGCAGCTGGTATCCGACAAATACACCCGGCAATTCCAACCCCTGATAGGGTTGACCCTCAACTTCAACAATGGAATATCATCCACATTTCGTACCAGCCGCTCGCGGGCCCTTACCCGTAACGATGCCGGGGATAGCCGGAATACTAGCCAACGGATCTCCGCCAATATGACTTACCGGCGTCGCGGTGGCATCACGTTGCCCCTGCCGTTCCTGCGTGATTTCAAGCTGCAGAACACAGTGAATTTCAGTCTCGAATTTGATCTCAGTAATTCGGTAACGGATGAGCGCAAGGGGGAAGGGACCGACTTCACCACCACGCGAACGACCAAGAGCTGGTCTATCAAACCCTATATGACCTATACCTTTTCCGATAAGGTAACGGGCAGCGTGCGCCTGGGATACAAGGAAGATTTCAATGACATCACCGGGAAACGGATTGTACGCAGCTTCGGCTTTGATGTGAATATCGCCATAAGGGGTCAGTGATGAAGACCGTTCCCTTGAAGTTGCGGGGCTGGGGTGGGGCTGGCATGCTACTGGTATGCGTGGCCGTAGGACGGGGCCAGCAGGTCCCTTATTTCGATGGCGAACAGGCTTTCGAGCTCCTTGAAGCCCAGGTAGACTTTGGCCCGCGATACCCCGGCTCGCCCGGTCACCAGGCTATGACCGCGTTCCTGGAGGACTATCTGCAGACCCGGGCGCACCAGCTCGCCATCCAGAGGACCAGCCGGGTCCACCCGTATAAGGACGAACAGCTGGCCATTATCAATTTTCTCGCCCGGTACAATCCTTCTGCCCGGAGCAGGGTGATGATTTTGGCCCACTATGACACCCGGGAGTGGGCCGATCAGGAGGACGATCCCCGGAAGCGGTCCCAGCCGATTCTGGGGGCCAACGACGGGGCCAGCGGGGTAGCCATCCTGCTGGTGTTGGCCGACCTCCTAGCCCGGGACGCCCCCGCCATCGGGGTGGACCTGCTGTTTGTCGATGCCGAGGACCTGGGGAAATCCGGCGAACTGGAAAACTACTCGTTGGGCATCAAGGCTTTTCTCCCCGAGATGACTGAGCTGCTGGGGGGCACGCGGCCCCGGTACGCGGTGCTGTTGGACATGGTGGGTGACGCCCAGTTGAGTCTACCCTATGAGTACTATTCCTGGCGGGACGCAGGACAGTTGAGCCGGCGTATCTGGAACCTGGCCCTGGAACTCGGTTACACCCAGTTTCGGCCCGAGTTGGGCGCCGCCATCTACGATGACCATGTGCCCCTCCTGGAAGCGGGCATCCCCACGGTTGATATTATTGATTTCAACTATCCCAACACCGAAGAGAATTATTGGCACACCCTGGAGGATACGCCCGACAAGTGCTCCGCTGAAAGCCTGGAGGCGGTGGGCACGGTCATCATGCACCTGATCTATCGTGAGCAGCCGTGAGGGCGGCCCAACCGGGGCTGGGGATGCGCGGTTCCGGCGGAATCGTGATGGCCAGTCACCGGGACTTCGCCCGCTGATGTGCAGGAGAAATAAATTGAGCACACACTATCTTCCCGCCTATATTGCGCGCTCAATGAGTCCTACAAATCATTGGTTTATAGTGGTGGGTGCGGCGTTGGTGCTCATGGTTGGCTGCGGCGAGACGGGGGTGGGACCGAAAGATGAGCTACCAGTGTTGTCCAATCCTGAAACGTCCTTCAATGATCGTGACCGGAGCTTCTATGCCGCCGTCACCGTGACGCTGCCCGAGTCTGCTACGGTCATTGACAGCGTTTGGATAGAGATGTTCCAGATCGTTGGCGGTACCTCCATCGATTCTGCCGCTGCGGATACGTTCTTGCTCAGCATTTCCCTGGTGGATGACGCCACCAACGGAGATATTCTGCCGCTAGATGGGGTTTACGCCCGCACGTTTGATTCACCCCTGCCCAGTGGAACCGGCGGCGCCGTGCGGTTCGAGTTTCACGCCCTCATTGCCGGTGATACCCATACCGCCGCCGATACCTTGCGGCTAATCAATTTGCGGCCGGTGATTCTCAGCGTGTCCGCCGCTGCACTGCTCACCCTGCCGCCTCAGGGGTCGGAGCTGGTAGCCATCGATACCGTGCGCGCCACCGTCGCGGACCCGGACGGTCTTAACGACATCAAGCGGGTCGGTTTCACCGTGCTCAAGCCCGACAGTACCATGGCCAACAACGGGCAGCCCTTCCTGCTGGCCGACAACGGTCTGCTGGAACCCTATGGCGATCTGGTGGCCGGCGACGGTGTTTACAGCCTGATTATCCAGTTGGAGTCCACCAATGATCGCGGCACCTACGTGTATCGTTTTACCGCCCAGGATTTAAGCGGCGCCGTCAGCGATACGGTGACCCAGATCGTGGTGGTCCAGTGAGGCAGGTTCTTCTCCTCATGGCGGCCCTCACCGGCGTGCTCTGGGGACAGATGACACCCCGGCACTTTGCCCTGCGCAAGACCGCCACGGACAGCGCCGCCTCCTACCTGGTCGATACGACCTCCTATGCCGGCCTGGCCAGCAACAGTATCGTCGATATCCGGGCGGCGGGGGACTCCCTGCTGTTTTTCGGCACGTCCCGGGGCCTATCGCTCACCACCGACCGGGGGACGACTTTCCGGTCCTACCTGGCCAGCGAAGTCGGTTTGCCGGTAGGCGGCATGTCGGCCCTGGAGGTGGTGGACTCCCTGATCGTGGTGGCCGGTCTGGCTGATACGACCGTGAGCGGGAGCGACGAGATCATGGGCACCGGCCTGGCCTACTCCCTCAATCTGGGGCACACCTGGACCTTTCTGCCTCAGCCCCTGGATGCTGCGCCCGCCGATTCCGCCTTCACCACCTTCACCTGGATCGACAGCACGATTCGGCTGCTGGCCGTCACTACCCCCATCAACAACATTACCTTCGACGTGGCTTTCTCCCTGGGGACGATCTGGGTAGCGAGTTGGTCCAGCGGTCTGCGGCGCTACGATATCACGTCGGAGGAATGGTCCATCGTACCTCTGCCCCTGGATGGGGATACGACCCTCTCGTGCAGCGATATACCGGCGGGTTACATCCTCAACCCCCGGGACCCGGAGTTTGGCGGCAACCACAATCACAAAGCCTTCTCGGTGGTGGCCTATGATTCGGTGGTGTGGGTCGGGACCGCCGCCGGACTCAACAAGGGGATTGTCGATTCCACCACCGGCTGCATCCAGTGGACCCACTATTCGGCCCAATGGACGAACCTCTCCGGCGATTTTGTGGTGGCGCTGCATCGCCAGGTAGCCGGCTCGACGACGCGTATCTGGGCGGCTACCGTGGAAACGTCAGGGGCCGACCGACGGGGCGTCAGCTATACCGAGGATGGGGGCCAAACCTGGCGCGTGACCCTGCTGGACGAGCGGGCCAACAACATCACCTCAGTCGGTGAGATCATCTACATCGCTACAGACAACGGGCTGCAGAAATCGTCGGATGGGGCTAACTGGGCGCGGTTCCGCAGCGCCGTGGACCAGCTGACCGATGAGCGAATCTTTGCCGATCGGGTGTTCGGCAGCCTGTGGGACAGCCGTGACAGCACGCTGTGGATCGGCACGCCGGACGGCCTGGCGAAAACCAGTGATGATGGGGTGAGCTGGGAGATAAAGCGGAGCTTCGTATCGACCACCACCCAAGGGGAAGATCGTTTCTACGCCTACCCGAACCCGTTCTACTTGTCCCAACAAAATGTCCTGGATGGGGCCGGTCATGTGCGGTTTCAATACCACGTCACCCA
>JADFNF010000195.1 GCA_022563485.1 Fidelibacterota bacterium
AAAACGGCAACCCCGATAAAACCTACTGCGAAGCAGTATAGGATTATTTGATTGGTATTAGGTTTCATGGGTCATCAATCAAGGTACACAGGAAAACCAAATTATACAAGGAGGGTGGCCCCCGTTCTGGACAGCAGTCCCCCAAGTTCTCGAATGTGGAATCCTTCGCCCATAGCCGGTCCCAATGATATGTCTCCCCACGCCCCCGGGGGGCTGGGTCGAAGAGACTGGTGCTGATGAAGTAGGGACCTGCCACCTCGCAGATGTGCAAGGCCCCGAGGCATTTTTCGGGGCCTTTTTTGTGCTGACACGGCCCGGGTCTGTGTAAGTTGGACACCTTGTCCAAGGCGATGACCACCCCCCGTTCCCCAGGGCTATCACGCAGGGGACGGGTCACTCCACGTGACCAGGAAACCGAGATCATGACCCCACTGCGACCCATCATATTTGTACTTTCGACAGCCGCCCTCATGGCCCAGGGGAGTCCGGACTCCACGGAAACCGCCGACACGTGGGATTACTGGCTGGACCCCATTGTGGTGACGGCCACCCGCTCCGAGCGTTCCATTTTCAGCGTCCCGTATGCGGTGCATCTGATTGATCGGGACAATATTCAGCGCGGCGAGGTGGGGCTGTCGCTGGGGGAGGCGCTAAGCGGGGTGCCGGGCATCGTGGTGAGCAACCGGCACAACCTCTCCCAGGGGGACCGCATCAGCATTCGCGGCATGGGCAGCCGGGCGCCCTTCGGGGTGCGGGGGATCAAAATCTATCTGGACGGCATACCGCTCACCATGCCCGATGGCCAGGCCCAGCTGAACAACCTGGACCTGGGTTCCACGGGCCGGATCGAGGCCCTCCTGGGGGCCAGCTCCAGCCTATACGGCAATGCGGCCGGCGGGGCCATCCATATGCATACGCAGGCGGCCCCCGATGCCCCCTTTCAATTTCAACCCCGGTTGATGGCCGGGTCCTATGGCCTGCGGAAATGGCAGGGGAAATTTTCTGGCCGGATCGGCAGGCAATCCTACCTGGTCAATGTGAACCGGCTGGTCATGGACGGCTACCGCGAGCATTCATCCGCCCGGTCCACCGCCATCAATGCTGTGGGCCGCCGGGCAATTTCCGATCGTGTCCAGCTGGTCACCGTCTTCAACTACTACGATGCCCCCTACCTGCTCAATCCCAGTTCACTATCCAGGGCCGCCGCCGATACGTTGCCCGCCAGCGCCCGCTTCTTTGTGAGGCAACAGGGCGCAGGTAAGCGGGTCCGGCAAGGACAGGCGGGAATTACGTTCGACTATGCCGACGATCATGGCCGTCAACTTAAAGTAACACTTCATGGTCTGTCACGGTCGTTGCTCAGCGTCATACCCGGCAGGATCATCGATCTTGAGCGTCTGGCCGGGGGGCTGCGGACCGTCTTCCGGCAGGACCTGCAGGTCGGGCGGTGGCCCCTGCGCTGGGTGCTGGGCGCCGACGTGGAGCTGCAACGAGATGGGCGGCTGGAGTTCACCAACCAGGGTCTTTCTGACGACCAGGTGGACCAGCTGACAACCGGCGAGCTGTTTGACCGGTTGCAATATGGTCCCCGCGAACTGGATCAGGATGAGTTGATCTACGGGGTGGGCCCCTTTACCCAACTGGAGGTGGCCCTCGGTCCCCGGTGGCTGGTGACGGTGGGGGAGCGCTACGACCGTTACACCTTCCGGGCCATCGATCACTTCCTGGATGATGGGTTGGATGATTCGGGTACCCGGGTCATGGAGCGGTTCAGTCCCATGGCCGGGATCGTCTATCGTCCCCACGAGATGATGAAGGTATACGGCAATGTTTCGACGGCCTTTCAGACCCCGACCACCACGGAGCTGAGCAACCGGCCGGGAGGGGCCGGGGGGTTCAATCCCGCCCTAAAGCCGGAGCACATACGCAGCTACGAGGCGGGGATCAAAGGGGTATGGGTCCCCGGACGCTTCAGCTATGCCCTGGCGATCTATCACCTGTCCATCGCCGACATGCTGATCCCCTATCAGATCCAGGACCCAGAGACGGAGGAGGTCTTCTTTCGCAATGCAGGCCAGGCACTGAATCGGGGCGGGGAACTCAAACTGGATTGGTCGCCACTGGGGGGACTGGGCACCACCCTGGCCTACACCTGGATGGATTTCAGGTTCGAGGATTTCCTGGTCGAGACCTCTACCGGCGACAGCGTGCAACTGGCCGGCAACGCCGTTCCAGGGGTGCCGCCGCGATCCCTGTACGCCCGGCTGAATTATGAGCATGGCAGCGGCTCCTACGGTGAGCTGAGCCTCCAGTGGACGGACCGCACTTTCGCCAACGATTTCAATGGCCCGGCCCCCGGCAGTGATGAACCCCTTGAAGACTTCGTCAATGACGCTTATCTCACCGTCAACCTTCGGCTGGGGCTGGCGGGGCAGCTGGGCCGGCTCGGGTTTGAACTGTTCCTGGGGGGCAACAACCTGCTCGATGAGCGCTACAACGGTTCCATCGTACCGAACGCTTTCGGCAGCCGCTTTTTCGAGCCGGCACCAGGGCGGAACTGGTACGGGGGCGTCCAGCTATCCTACCCGGGGGCGCGTTAAGGTCTCTATCGCCCAATAAACGCACGGCGGCTACGGTCTACGCGTGGTTCGTCTCTGCCGATGGCTCAAAATATAAAGGCCCCGGAATGATCCCGGAGCCACTATACACGACCGTTAATGATCAGATTTCCCTACTTCATCATCACGAGTTTGATACTCCTGGATTCGGTTGGCGTCACCAGACGGACGATGTAAATACCTGATGAAACCAGTCGACCGGTCCTGTCTCGTCCATCCCAGCGCAATTCATAGTAGCCCGCCGGCCTGATATCATCCACCAACCGCGCCACCACACGACCGAGGATGTTGTAGACTATCAAATTAACCTCAGTCTGTTCGGGTAAGTCGAACCGGATGGTCGTGATGGGATTGAACGGGTTGGGGAAGTTTTGAAGCAATTTGAATTCATTCGGCACCTGCTGAATAGGACCACGGGGCTGGTCAATACCGAGGATGGCCGAGGGTATGTAGGCTACATTAACCCAGGAATTAGTTAAAATCGTGTTGCTGGTATCGGTATAGTTATTTAGATCGTTGTACTGGGCATTACCGCTGGCACCGATGAGATCGAAAATATCGGGGTCTGAAAGTACATCAGAACCGCCGCCGCTCCTGGAACCGCCAGCATAAAACCAGATTTCACTCACCAGGTTAACCGATCCCAAAGTCTGAAGCAGCGCAAAACTCCAATTTCCCGTAGGGCTGCCTATGGTAGCAATAGGCACTGAAAGCTCTATGATATCTTGATCTAGGTTCTGGGCAAATAAACTTCCGGTAGAAATATCGGTTTCCGAAGTGTCAAATACGTTTATCTTTCCATTATTAGCTGTTATTTTAAAATCCCACGCATGATTAGTTCCCAAATTAACTTCGGTTTTACTTTCCACATTGGTTCTACCGCTAGCTGCTCCGTCTTTGTCAATCAAAATAATGGAATATGGGACCGACGCACTACCCGGACTACCAGCTAAAGCAATCAAGAAATAGAAATTATCATTATCATATGCGACCCTGAATTCCTCTATATCTCCTTCAGTTCCGGTATAGCTCACACTGGTTGGAT
>JADFNF010000025.1 GCA_022563485.1 Fidelibacterota bacterium
CGAACCTAAACCAAATTGTAGATGGTCTTGCTGATATGTCCCATAAAACCATTGCGCCGAACGACTTGGTCGCCCGTGCCCCTGAAGGTAAGCATCCAGATATTACGATTGGTGAAATATCTGTATCCCCTCATCTTTAAGGAGCGGGGACGACACGAAGTGTCTGGGGTGAGGCTTTGCTTGCCCCCTACGGCGCCACGAGCATATCCGGCCTTGCTGAACCTGCTCCACCGAGCCTGACACCCCGGTAGACCCCCCAGGCCCGCAACCGTGACATGCCATCTGCCCGGCATATTTTCCTCAAGATATCGTCCGCCCGCTTTCGATTATATTGCTCTAGCACCCCTTCTCTCATGAGCTGATACAGGGCATCATGGACCAGTGAACCGCGCATGAAGTTCTTTGTGTCAATCGTGGGGCCACTGGGACCGTCCCAGGAATAGCCGGTTTTTATAAGCAATTTACCGGCGGCATTAATCTGCACCAGGCCGGAAGTCCTTGGTACGGCAACCTCAATGCCGGTCGAATAGTCGCAGTCAGCATGGAGGTTGTATTTATATTTTCTTCGTTTCTTATATTTTATCATCGTCTTGCTCCTTAATGCCTAACGATTATTCATTAAGCGCCGCTCACCGCCCGGAAAATATCCCCTGTGGCTCACTGGCAAGCCGGCCCTTCCTCACCAGCCCATGAGACCTCAAATGTAAAATGCTGTAATCACGCGACTTCCCCTTAATATAACCATCCCCATATTGCCAAAGGTAATAAATATTCATACCCGTTGCTTGGCCAGCTGGATGGGGCACGACCCTCACCGCCAGCAGGCGTTTTCCCTTTCCTTCAATTGCGGGTACGACACGACCTGTCTGGGGTGCGGTATCTTCACCGCTGACCGCTGATCGCTCACCCCAGCCCCGGTCATTGATCTCTTTTCCTTCGTCTGGTTCTTTATATGCGCCTCGTTCTTTATATGCGCCTAACTTTGCCCCTATGGTCAGCCCCCTCGTGCGTAATTTCTGCATTATCGCCCATATCGATCACGGCAAGTCCACCCTCGCCGACCGCCTGCTGGAGCTCACCGGTACCCTCACGGGCAAGCAGATGCAGGCCCAGGTCCTGGACGACATGGACCTGGAGCGGGAGCGGGGTATCACCATCAAGTCCCACCCCATCCGCATGGTCTACCAGCACGCTGACGGGCAAGCCTATATCCTGAACCTCATCGACACGCCCGGGCACGTGGACTTCACCTACGAGGTGTCCCGTAGCCTGGCGGCCTGCGAAGGGGCCCTGCTGCTGGTGGACGCGGCCCAGGGGGTCGAGGCCCAGACGGTGAGCAACGCCTACCTGGCCATGGATAACGACCTGCAGATCGTGCCCATCATCAACAAGGCCGACCTGCCCAACGCCCGGGTCGAGGATGTCCAGGCCCAGCTGGTGGACCTCATCGGCTGCGAGGTGTCGGACATCCTCACGGCCAGCGCCAAGACCGGTGACGGGGTGGCCGAGATACTGACGGCCATCGTTAAGCGCATTCCGCCCCCTGTAGGGAACCCGGACAGCCCCACCCGCGCCCTGATTTTCGACTCCACCTACGACCCCTTCCGGGGGGCCATCGCCTATGTCCGGCTGGTGGACGGTCACCTGGAAAAGGGGGCCACCGCCCGGTTCTTCGCCCACGACCGGCGCTACGAGATCGATGAGGTGGGGATCTTCCGCATGAAGCGCGAGCCGGTGGACCGCCTCTCGGCCGGTGATGTGGGTTACGTCGTGGCCAATATCAAGGATGTCCGTTTCCTCCAGGTGGGGGATACCCTCACCACCCAGAAATCGCCAGCCACCGAGCTCCTGCCGGGATACAAGCCGATCAAGCCCATGGTTTTTACCGGTCTATATCCCGTTTCCACCGAGGATTATGAGTCCCTGCGATCATCCCTGGACAAGCTGCGCCTGAACGACGCCTCCCTGTCCTATGAGCCCGAGACCTCCACGGCCCTGGGCTTTGGCTTCCGCTGCGGGTTTTTGGGACTGCTGCACATGGAGATCGTACAGGAGCGCCTCGAACGGGAGTTTGACCTCAACCTCATCACCACCTCACCGAACGTGGAGTACGAGGTGGTGACCAAGGAGGGGGAGATCATCGCGGTGGACAGCCCCGCCGGAATGCCTCACCCGGGCAACATCCGGGAGATCAGGGAGCCGTATGTGGCGGCCGAGATCATCACCCCGCCGGAGTACATGGGGGGTATCATGAAGCTTTGCCAGGACAAACGGGGCATCTACCGGAACACCCATTACCTCTCGCCCAGCAAAGTCCAACTGAAGTACGAGCTGCCCCTGGCCGAGGTGCTTTACGACTTCTTCGACCGGCTGAAATCGGTGAGCCGGGGCTACGCCTCTTACGACTACGAGTTCATCGGTTACCGGCCCGGCAATCTGAAACGGCTGGATATCCTCATTGCCGGCGAGGTGGTGGACGCCCTGTCCACCATTGCCCATACCGATCATGCCGAGGCCCAGGGGCGGGCCCTGTGCAGGAAGCTGAAGGAAGTGATCCACCGTCAGCAGTTCGAGGTGGCAATCCAGGCATCACTGGGCGGCCGGGTCATTGCCCGGGAAACCATCAAGGCCCTACGGAAGAACGTGACGGCCAAATGTTACGGGGGTGACATCACCCGCAAGCGCAAGCTTCTGGAGCGACAGAAGGAAGGTAAAAAGCGCATGAAGCAGGTGGGCCGGGTGGAGATACCCCAGGAAGCCTTTCTCTCCATCATGCAGGTGGAAACCAGGGAATGAGTGGTCGTGCCGGTCCCCTGAACGCTACCACCCGCCACATCATCGTTGGCGATGTCCACGGCAACGGGCGCGGGGTGGAGCAGCTGCTCGACCTGGCCTCGTATGACCCATCCGGCGATATCCTGATATTTGTTGGGGATTACAACGACCACGAACCTGATCTGGGCTGCTCGGTAAGCCGGTTGATCGAACAGTTGATGCGGCTCCGTGCAGCGGCCCCTGGCCGGGTGATTTTTGTCCGGGGAAATCACGATATGTGGTTCGCCCAATGGTTGGAGCAGGGGGGCGATCCCCCGGGAAGTTGGATGATCCAGGGCGGCCGGGAGACCCTGGAATCCTATGGGATCTCTGACGTGTACGCGAGCCGGAACCTGCGCGACAAGGTTCCCTTGTCCCACCAGGACTTCTTTTCACACCAAATCGATCCCTACTACCTGGATGACCAGGTGATAGTCGTCCACGGCGGCTTCACGACCGAACGGCAGATGGGGATGATCGCCGGGGGCGGGCAGCTGGATAAAGGGGACCTCGAAGAGCTCATCTGGGACCGGCAGTTTATCTTTGCCGAAGACGAATCTTCGCACATCCTCTACCGGCAATATTTTGGGAATCGTTACCTGGTCACCGGGCATTCGCCTCGGGGTCCCTATGTCAATCCCAGGAATGACAAATGGATTCTGATTGATTCGCCGCTGAAAGGGCAGCAGTTATGCGCGGCGATCATTCAGGGCGACCGCCGGTTGGAACTGATCAGCACCACCGTGCCCCAGACGCTGAGAGCCGCAAGTTTCCTGGGCTAGGGGCTAGGGGCTAGGGCCGATCTCCGTGAGGCAAACCCTATCAGGGCCCCAATGACCGAGCTGCTGATTGATTACGTCCGGCTTTCCCGGACGCCGTGGTATAGCCTCATCTTTATCCTGCCTCTGGTGGCGCTTTACGAGGCGCTGGCGGTGATGGTTAATTGGGCATCTCCGCTACAGTTGCGCAACGGCGCAGACGTCCTGCTGCGTCAGCTGCTGGAGCTGTTTGGCTTGAGCACTCCTTACGTGCTGGGGGCGGTGTTTGCCGCCGGTGCAGGAGTGACTTGGTTCTGGCAGCGTCGGCGGTATGGCACAACCCGGGTGGTCGTGGGCTATCTAGCGGGCATGTTGTTTGAGAGCGTGGTTTGGGCGGTATTCCTGCTCCTGGCCCTGTATGTGGCCGATCAATTCCTGATGATAGGCGCGACAGATACGGTGTTGCGAACCGCCTTTCTGGCCGTCGGGGCGGGCATCTATGAGGAAGGCGTCTTTCGCCTCATACTGATCACGGCCCTGGTGAGCTTCTTCCAAGGGGCCATGGATTGGCAGCGGCCCATTGCCCAGGGCGTGGCCATCGGCTTGGCAGCAGTCCTATTCGCCCTCTTTCACTATGTGGGCGTCGCCGGTGAAGCTTTTGCCTGGAACTCCTTCGGCTACCGCAGCGTAGCAGGGGTAATTCTTGGCCTGCTCTTTATGTTGCGAGGCTTTGGCATTACGGTCTATGCCCATACCATCTATGATTTATTGGTTCTCGGTTTGCAAACCATTCAGCTCGATGCCTCCGGGATGGCGTAAGATAGGGTAAATGAGTATGCGTCTATTAAAATCAGGTCACATGATCGTGCTGGGACTGGTGGTGTTGGTAGGGATTCTCCTGGGATTCGGCAGCCTCAAGGGCCAGGAAGAAAGTTCGTATACCAGCTTCGATGTCTACATCTATCCGGAGTACGAGCATCCCGGTGTCGGCATCGTTGTTGAGGGGGTAGTAGAGGAGGGACAGTATCCTCGCTACCTGGAGATGCAGGTGCCCCAGGGCACCACCATCGCCTTGGTGAGGCGGGGGACCGCAGATGCAATGGGTGAAGGTGAACGGATCGATATACTGGAGCGCGACGGTAAATCCTTTCTCCCTATTGATGTGAGTGAACCCAGATTCCAGGTGCAATATTACTTCAACCCATTCGAAGAAGGTGAGGAGACCCGGTCATTCACCTATGATCTGTCCACCAACGAGGTGTTGCCCGAATTCCATTTCATCATCCAGCGGCCCATTGCGGCCGAGAATTTCCAGCATTCACTGGTGGGAGCCGAGGAAGTGGAGGGGGAGTTTGGAATCGTATTCTACCGTCAGCATTTCCCCGGTCTGCAGCCCCAGGCCGTCCAAGCCGTCACGGTCAGTTATTCCAACCCGACCCAGACGCTTACCCTGGTCCGGTTGCAATCGATGATGGCCGAGCAGCAGGCCGCCGGGGGAGTTTCCCCCGCGGCAACCGGGGACCCCACCTCGAATCTGGGTACCGTGCTACTTGTGTTGCTCATCGTTGGCGTGGGCATGTTCATGATCCTGAAGGTGATGGGCCCCCGCAAGGCTCTCCAACCGGCCCTGGCTATGCAAACGGCCTCCGAAATAGTTGCCAGCCCTAAGGGAAAGGGCAAAGTTTCCAGCCCATCCAAGTTCTGCCCACATTGCGGGGGCCCCCGTCAAGTAGCGGCCAAGTTCTGTGGCCAATGCGGAAAGGGATATTAATGTACCCGGAACTGCTGCATATTGGTCCGTTCGTAGTCTCATCCTATGGGTTCATGATGGTCATGGCCTTCTTGGCCACCTACCTGTTGATCCAGCGAGATGGCAAGCGCCTCGGCTGGCATCCGGAGTTGGCCCAGGACATCATTTTCTGGTCGGCCATAGGGGGGGTGCTGGGCGCCAAGGTCTACTATCTCATCGAAAATATCGGGCGCGGCTCGGGGCGAAATATCGCCGGGTTAGGGGACATGATCGCCGGACTGTTTACCCTCGACTTGTCACGCATTGCCGAGGGCGTCCAGAACTTCGGCGCCGGCCTGGTTTTCTTCGGCGGCCTCATGGGGGGGGTGCTGGCGGTGACCCTCCTGGTCCGCCGCAGGAAGATGAAGTGGCTGCCCATGGCCGATCTGTTGGCGCCCTACCTGATCCTGGGATATGCGGTAGGCCGGGTGGGGTGTTTCCTCGTCGGCGATGACTATGGTGTGCCTTCCGATTTGCCCTGGGCCATGGCTTTCCCCAACGGCCTGCCGCCCACCACGGTCACGGTACATCCTACCCAGCTCTACGAAATCACCCTTGGGCTGATCATATTCGGCTTTCTATACTGGTTCCGTTCCAAGGCCAAAATTGCGGGTGTGGTTTTTGCCCTTTACCTTCTGCTGGCCGGAACCGAACGTTTTCTCATCGAGTTCATCCGGACCAACCGTCAATATGCCTTCGGGTTTACGGGAGCGCAATATATCGGCGCAATACTCGTCATTATCGGCGGCTACCTGCTCTATAGCCTGGCCAAACCTGTCAGACTAGGACGCCACGAGGCCGCTCCTTCCTAAAGGTCCCTACATCCGGCCCCCTGATCATTCCCCCCTCTGGCTGCTGGTGATCTGTCTCTCATGGCCGGTGGACCTGTTGATAGCCCAGACGCTGGATGAATCGAGTCGGCACCCGTTGCCCAGTCCAGCCGATGGTCTGGTGGCCGTGAAGGCCGCGCCCTGGGATGACAGTTTCTACTATCTTGATAGCCATAATCTGGAAATCCTGGCAGCCGATATCCACGGTACCGTCCATTATCGCTATGGGGGCTGGGGCTCCGGCGTCGATGCCCTGGATCTGCCCTGGGCACTGGCCGTCGCGGAGAATTCTATCTTCGTCCTGGACCAGGGCCGGAACCAGATTATTCGCTTGGATCCCCGGCTGAACCCGGTGGCCGTCACCCCCCTGCCCGATGACCGCCTGCCCATTGCCTTCGTCCGGGATATTCGGCAGCGGTTCTGGGTCCTATTCGAGCATCGAGCCGGACTGTATCTGTTCGATGATAATGGCACGGTGTTGGATGTAGTGGCCGATGAAACCAGCGGTGCGGCCGCCGTGTATCATCCTACCCTGTTGACGGCAACGCCCACCGGTATAGCGGTGTGGGACTCGGTGGCGGAGGAGGTGCTCGGCTTCCACCTCAGCGGCAACTTCCACTGGCGTTTCCCTATCAAGCATGGGGGGCCCTTCCTGGCCATGGCCAGCTTGGATGCCTCACTTTTCCTGGTGACTGAAAAAGAGATCCTTCTACTCAACTGGGAGGATCGCCAGTTGCGCCTGTTGCCCCATAGCGCCGGTTTTATCGATCTGGAGGTCGAGGAAACGGAGCTCTACGGGCTTGATCCCGGCGGGTTTCTCCGGGTGTTGCACCTGAACCAGTAAAGGGGGGCAGGAAGTTGTCCGCGAAAGGACTATGGGCGCTGGCAGCCCTGATGGGTACTCTGGAGGGCCAGTTCACGACTTTCCAGGACACTTTCCTGTTTGCGCCCTCTCACCTTATCGATACCCTCAGTCATGGTCCCGTCATTCAGGGGAGTTGGACCCTGCATGATCGGGAGTCGGGGTTGGTGGACTCAGGGCAGGTCCAGCTCGACCCCCTGACCGGCATAGTCCGCTGGCGCGGGCCCCTGGATAAGGAGCGGTGGGTGGCCGTGCGCTACCAGGTGTGGGATGGCCTGACTACCACGGTATTCGGCCCGGCGTGGCGCTACCTGCCGCCCCTCTCAACCTGGGTCTCCGATTCCCTCAACCGCGCCTCCGCCACCCCCGCCGTGCCTGCAAATCCGGGTTACGCTACCGATAACAGGAGTGAGCGTCTGGTAACGGCGGGGACCCTCTTTCGCGGTCTGACCCTGGCATCGGGACAGGGAGCGAGCATTACTGGGGGACTGAATCTCCGGCTCCAGGGAGAACTGGCCAAAGGCGTTTTCATCAACGGCAGCCTCACTGATCAAAACCTGCCGATCCAACCTGAAGGGGACACCCGCACCCTCAATGAGCTGGACCAGGTGAGGCTTTCCATCACTGGCGGATGGGGTCGTGTGGAAGTGGGCGATTTCCTGCTCAGGAGCCAGGGCCAGCGCCTGTCAACTTTCGAGCGCAAGTTGGAAGGGATGCACGTCACGCTACGGCGCGGACCCTGGCAAACGGAGGGGGCTCTGGCCGGTAGCCAGGGCAGGTACCGGAGCCAGAGTTTTCAGGGAACGGATGGGAGCCAGGGACCGTATGTCCTCACATCACATGAAGGCTCCCGAACCCTGATCATCCTGGCGGGCACCGAAGCGGTTTGGCTCAACGGCAGGCAGTTGCAGCGTGGGGAGAGCCTCGACTACACCATTGATTATACGACCGGTGAAATCACCTTCACTCCCCGCCATACCATACGCAATGACAGCCGCATCGTCGTTGATTTCGAGTATACCGACCTGGTGTATAACCGCACCACCGGCTACCTCTCCTCCCGTTGGCGCTCGGACCGGTCGACCCTGGCGATCACCGCCTTCACCGAACGAGACAACCTGGAGAGTAACCTGGAGTTCTCCCTGTCTACCGAGGACCGGCGGGCCCTGGCGCAGATCGGCGACCAGTTGGAAGGGGCGACTGTTTCAACGGCGGTTGAGGATTCGGTGGGGAGCTACGATCTGGAAAACGGGCACTATGTATGGCGAGGCCCGGATCAGGGCCGGTATACCGTGCGCTTTTTCAATGCCGGTGACCAGGGGGAATATCGACGGGTCGTCGAGGGCAACCGGCTCGTTTACCGATGGGTCCCTCCCCAGGATCGCGTCCAATATCAGGCGGCCTACGCACCCTTTCGCCAGCTCAAATTACCCCAGACCCAGGACTTTATCGGTGCAAGCTGGCAGCTTAAGGGACAGGCCAACGGGCGTAGTGCCCAGGTGGAGCTGGGCATCAGTCGGCTGGATCGCAACCGGTTTTCGTCCCTGGACGACCAGGACAACCGGGCCGGGGGTTATGCCGTGGGGCTCCAATGGCAGACCCGGCCCTGGATGGCGTTGGACCGTGCGTTCAATGCCGGGATCAAGATCGATGGACTGGGGAAAGGGCGCAATTTCCAGCCGCCGGGCCGGTTGGATGTGGTGGAGTTCGGCAGAAGTTGGGATATTGACGGCCGTCCCGACCGCTACGATTGGCAGACCGTCAACTTGTTTCTAAAGGAAGGGGACCGCCACGGGGTCTTTGCCGAGCTGGGACGCATTGAGACTGACACGACCCGGATTGGCCGGCTCCGTTGGGGCTTCGACCGGAAGGGTGATACGCCCGTCACCGGATATTTCAGGCAGACCAACCTCTCCCGTCCTGAAGGGGATCGCCGTTGGCGGGTGACTGAAATCGACCTTCGGTCCCAGCTGGGCAAATTGGCCCCGTTCGTGACCTACCTCGGCGAAGACCGGATGCGATCCCCCGTCGACGGCTATCAGGTCGAGCAACTGAACGTGGGTCTTATGGCCCAACTCACCCAGCGGACGCAGGTAGGCTTAAGCCGGGAGCGCCGCCGGGATGCCTTTCTGACCGGAGGCCGGGAGACGGCCCACCTCTGGCGTTTTTCCTATGCCCACAGGGTACCACGAGGGACCCGGCTGGAGGTTTCCATGTCACTGAATGAGAAAGTTATTAGCGATAATCCCGCCGATGGTGAGGGGAACTCGCAGAAGCTCTCCTATCTCATGGGTAGCCTGGCCCTGGTCCACCGTCCCGTCGGACGGCCCTGGTGGGTCGACCTCCGCTATCGCCTGGAGCGGAGTGTTGCCGAGACCAAGGCGGTGATCTATCAATCGGTGGGGCCAGGTCTGGGACAATACCGCTACGATCCGATCTACGAGACCTACGTCCCCGATGAAGCCGGTTCATTTGCCCGGTTTGTCATCCCGGCCGGGGTGCTGCGGCCGGTCAATAAAGTGACGTCACGAATCCGCAGCCAGGTGGACCTCAACCGCCTGGAAGGCCCCCTCGGCCTGCTAAGAGGTTACGCCGAAGCGCGGCTCATTCTCCAGGGGCGTCTGACGGCCGAGACCGAGCGACACACCTTGTCCACCTACCGCAAGCCCGCGCTGGAGGACTCCTCGGCATTAAGCTACCAATCCAGGTTCCAGATGGACCTGGCCCTTCAATCCCGGCGGCACAGGCCCCAATACAAACTGCGCCTGAACCGGTCGGTGCGGCTCAATCGGGCCAGGGTGGCCGGCACGGGATCAGGTGCATCGGTGGGGCGGTCTGACGCGCTGTTGGGTGAGGCCGGCGAGCAGTCGACCCTGGACCTGGGCCGGGTTGGGCGCTTCCCGATTGGCGGTGAACTGGCCAACCTGGAAACCCACATCATCTTCGGCCATGAGAGCATTCTGTCGTTGACCAGCGCGCTGCGCAATCACGAGATTCGCCGGTGGGAGGGTCACGGTACCTTGTCTCGATCATTGGGGAACCGGTTTACAGTCAGTTTAACAGGCCGTTGGCGGCAGGAGGTCGATGGGGCGCTGGAAAACCTGAAGGTGATCACCGGTTCCTATAGTGTGGGTCTCCAGCGCAGCCTGGGCGGCACCGGTCGTTTCCGGGTGGACCTGGAGCGGCTAAACGTGGCCGCCAGTCGGGAGGTGGCGATCCCTTACCTGCTGGCGGAGGGTTTCCCTGCCGGCCGGTCCCTGCGGATCAGGGCCAGCAGCCAGTTCAACCTCTTCAGTAACCTGATCCTTACCCTGAGCCTGTTCTCCCGGCGGGAGGCCGGACGAACCCCCTTCACCACGGCCAGTATGGAGCTGAGGACCCAGTTTTGAGAGCGATGGGGGCCATCCTGCTCATGGGTTGGTTGACCCTGCCCCTGCACGGGCAAGGGGCCGACCTGGTCCTGCCCGATACCACCCTGTCGGTGGCCTCACCCGGTGAACTCCGTGCAGCTGTCGCCCGCCGCCTGGCCTGGGAAGGGCTGCGGGGTGAGTTGGGCACGGTGTATCACCTCCAGACCTTGGGATGGAAGCCGGGGCGGGACGGAAACTTGCGGCTGGTGTTCAATAAGGCCGACACCGAGGTGCCGCCCCCCGATACGGTGATCGTGCGCGATGTGACGGGCCGGATGCTCCCGGACCTCTCCACGATCCTGGGAGCAGCCGATCCCCGGACCGGTTCCATCCTGAACAGCTCGGACCAACCGGCCCTGCGCGTGAACCAGAGAGCCTACTATCGCCATGGAGCGGGTTATGGTGTACTCTATAATGTAGAGGACGTATCGCAGAAGCGCCTGCAGCTGCTGGCGGCCTATGATCGGCCTGCGGGGCAGCCGGGCCAGATGGTGGGCGAGGTGATGATGGACCTGCCGAACCTGTTTGGCACCCTCCGCTATCTCCACCTCGAACTGCGGCGCCTGAGCCCGGCCACCCAAACCCTCAACCTGATCTATGCCGAGCCCCGGCTGCCCCTGCTGCCTCTGGGAGGCCAGATCAAGTTCTTGCAGGACCTGCGGGACACCCTCTATGTGCAACGGGACCTGAAGCTCCAGCTCACATCTCCACCGGGACCGGGGTGGAACTGGGCCGCCGGTATCGGACAACGGGAATTATGGGTCAGTTCACGCGGCCGGGAACAGGGTCTGGTGCCCTATCGCCAGCGGAATATGAATCTCTCCGTGTACCGCCAGACTTATGATGAGCCCTTCAATCCCCGGGAGGGTTACCGGATCACCCTGGACCTGGAGGGGGGGACCCTAACCGGCGCGCAGATCGACCCCCAGGCCACGTTGAGCCGCGGAAAGCTGCAGGTGGAATGGGTCACCAGCCGGGCGAGCCTTACCCTGGCCCAACAGGTACAGACGCTGGCCCTATTCGCCACCGGCTACGATCCTCAACCTGCCGATATGGGGCGCTTTGGAGGTAGCGCATCCCTGCGCGGCTACCGGGAGGACCAGTTCCTTGCCCCCTGGGGCGTTGTCTCCCGGACCGAGCTGCGCTACCGGACAGGGGCCATCACCCGGCTGCATCTGTTCGCCGATCTGGCGACCCTGCCCGGCCGGGAGGTCCTCGCCGCCGCCGGTGTGGGGCTGGTCCTACGGGCCGGTCAAAACCTCATCCAACTCGATTTTGCCTGGAACCGGGATGACGACTTTCGTTCGGGTAAGGTCCATCTTCGGGTCGTAAATTTCCTATCTATGCAACAGGACTATAAATAGTGATCAAAGCCGAAATTATCTCACAGCTGAAATCCCGGAGGGGGAAGAGTTTCACCCCGGATGAGTTGGCCGACATCATGGGCATTACACCGGACTACTTAACGACCTATTATGACCTGTTGGGCCAATTGATTGAGGATGGGAAAGTCATTGCCGACGGGGGGAACGTTGCCCATAAGGGCCGGGCCGAGGCATCAACCGGACAAAGGAAGGGAGGCGATTCTTCGACTCCGCCCGGAACCGGTCAGGAAGTCGTCCAGACACCGAAACAATCCCCGGAGCAGGCGCCAACCAGACGGAGGAAGGGGGACCAGGGGCCCCAGGACGCCGGGGAAAAACAGCCTGCTCAGAGGGAGCAAGTTGCTCGCAGGCGGGAAAAGTCTCCATCCCAGCCCAAACAGCAGCGGCAAATGAAGACCCGCCGTCAGAAGGTCTCCGCAGTGAGGCGGGAGACGAAGATTAAGCAGGAGACGCAGGGAAAACGGGAGGTCGAAGGGGTGGTAGAAGTGACCCGCCGGGGCTTCGGCTTCGTGGTGGTCGACGGGATGGATGACGTGTTCATCGCAGGGCGCGACCTGGGTGGCGCCACCTATGGCGATCTGGTGCGGGTGCGGCTCCTGGGCCGGACCTCCAGGGGGAACCCCGAGGGACGGGTGCTGAAGGTCCTGGTGCGGGGCCGTACGACCGTGGTGGGGACTGTTGAGCAAGTGCCCAATGGATTCCGGCTGGTCGTCGCCGAGCCGTTCGCCAACCGTCCTGTGAATCTCAATCCCTCCACGATTCGTAGCGCCGATGCAGGCGCGCTGGTCTACGTGCGGATCACCGACTGGGGCGCCAAAGGGGCTCCGATCCAGGCCGATGTGGAGGAAGTCATCGGCTTGGCGAACGATCCCCTCACCGATTTCAAATTGGTTCTCCGTCAACACGATCTGGACGACACCTTTCCAGCCGCGGTGGAGGCGGAGGTGGCGCAGCGGTCCCGGAAAGTGTCCTTCGCTCATGATGACCACCGCCAGGATCTACGCGATCTCACCGTGGTGACCATCGATCCCGCCTCGGCAAAGGATTTCGACGACGCCATTTCCCTGGAGTCCCAGGAGGATGGCACCTGGCGGCTGGGGGTTCACATCGCCGATGTTTCACTGTATGTGACGCCTGGGAGTCTCACGGACCGGGAGGCCCTGCAGCGGGGCAACAGCGTCTATTTCACCGAAGGGGTCGTGCCGATGCTACCCCACCTGCTTTCCAGCGACCTGTGCTCTTTAAAACCCCAGGTGGATCGCCCGGCGGTCTCCGCCTTCATGACCCTCACCGCTGACGGGGCCGTTAAAAAGGTCGAGTTCGCCCGGACCCTGATCCGCAGCAACCACCGGTTTACCTACGAAGAGGTCCATCGGCTGCTGGAGGATGGCGATGGTGAATGGTTGGCATTCCTGAAGCCCCTCAAGAAGCTGACCCAGCAGCTGTTCCGGCGGCGGGTGGCCGAGGGGAGTGTGGACTTTGATATCCCTGAAGCCCTCTTTGAATTGGATGACCATGGGGTCCCGCACATGATGCATCCTTCGCAACGGCTGGATAGCCATCGCATGGTGGAAGAATGTATGCTGCTGGCCAACCGGGTGGTGGCCGAGTATATCCCCGGGGCCAAACCGAGGCGTCCCTTCCTGTACCGCGTGCATGATGAGCCGGGGAAGGAGAAGATCGCCAATCTGTCGGCCCTGTTGCGGCGCATGAATCTACCTGGCTTGCCAGGCGGTAATATCACCAGCCATAAGGTGCGGGACCTGCTGCTGGCCATGGAGGATTCGCCCTACCGGGACCTCATTGAGACCATCACCTTGCGCAGCATGGCCAAGGCGGCCTACTCCGCCACGAACCTGGGGCATTTCGGTCTGGCCTTTGCTCACTATACCCACTTCACCTCGCCCATTCGGCGGTACGCCGATCTGGTGGTGCACCGGATGCTGATCAAGCATCTCCTGACCCCTCAGGCCACCACCCTTACTCCCCAAAAGACCCTGGAAAAGGTGGCGATCCAGTGCTCGACCCGGGAACGGTCGGCCCTGAAGGCGGAGCGGGCCTACCAACGGCTCAAGGAGCTGCGGTTCCTGGCGACCCAGATCGGAAAGACCTTTCAGGGCATCATATCAGGGGTGATCCCCAAGGGCATTTTCGTGCAGATCAGTGAGTTCCTGGTGGATGGGTTCGTCAGCGTTGACCGGCTCGATGACGATGATTACAAATATGATGAAAGTCTTTACGCTCTCGTAGGCCGCCGCTTCCGGCGGGAACTCCAACTCGGGCAGGTGGTCAGAATCAAGGTCCAGGATGTCTCCATTGAAAAACGGCTGGCCGATTTTTTATTGCTGGACAATGGGGACCGTCCATGATGGACGGCGGGAGCGTATGATCAGGTCAAGTGCAACCTTGGGAGGCGCCACGTTTTTAGCTGCCCCTGGCAAACGCAAATATGGCGGTCGAGCCCTGCTCGGGGTGATACTGGTGGGCATCACGTTCGCCGGGTGTGACTATCATGCCCCGGTGATCGGCCAGGAGGATGTGCTGGTCATCCTGGTTTCCGATGAGGACCGGCCCCTGCTCGAGCCCCTGCTCACAGAGATATTCGGGCGCGAGTTGGCCACCCCGGCCCCGGAGCCGTATTTCAAGATCCTTTGGGCCTCCCCGGACAAGTTCGAGACCTACCAGCGGTATAAAAATCTGATCATTGCCTCCCTGTCATATCCCGCCGACTCGACCGGGGATGTCTTGGTCCGTAAAATCCTGGGCAAGGAACGGGTGGCCACCGCCATGGCTGGGGGTAATCCCATATTTTTAGCGACAGACTATCTGGCCGATGGACAGATATTCATGGGTCTGACCGCCCTGGATGCTATTCATGCTCAACGGGAATTGTTCGCCCGAAAATCATGGATCTTCGAGCAGTTCGACCACCAACTGGGTGTCCGGCAGAGCAAGGTGGTCTACCGTCACGGGGAGCAGAAAAGCCTGATACGGGAGATGGAAGAAAAATACGGGTGGGGTCTGCGCATCCAGAATGATTACCTCGTCATCAGGGAGAAACCGGAAGAAAATTTTGTCTGGCTGGGACGGGGATACCCCTATCGCTGGTTATCGGTCCACTGGGTGGAACGTAGTGACACGGCACGCATCAGCCCGGAGTGGGGCTGGCAGCACATGGAATATATTGCCGATAGACTGTTTGCCGATATCTACGTCGACTCGCTCTTTCGTAGCGCGGAAGCGGGGATGGAAAATGGCCACAACATCCTGATCCTGCGAGGCGTCTGGGGGCATAAGCAGCAGGTATCCGGCGGGCCCTTCTTCACTTATGTGTTCCGCGATGTGCAGCAAAACCGTATCTATTTTATTACCGGGCTTGTATTCAATCCCGGAGGGTCGAAAACGCTGCTCGTGCGGAGGCAGGAGGTTATTGCCCGCACCTTTCATACGTTCAGCAAGCCGCCGGTTACCGTCCGGCGAATCTCCAAGGAGGACCTCATATGAACAGACACCTGCCATGAAAAAGGTAGCCATACTCATGGGGAGCGAGACCGATCGTCAGATCATGGAGGCGGCGTTGCCTTATCTCGATCACTTCCAGGTTCCCCATGATGTGCAGGTCATCTCCGCCCACCGCAATCCCGATGAGGTGGCCGATTTTGCCCGCTCGGCCCGGGACCGGGGGTACGGGGTTTTGATTGCCGGAGCCGGCATGGCGGCGCACCTGGCCGGGGCCCTGAAGGCCCATACCATATTGCCCGTCATTGGGGTGCCTCTGCCCGGCGGCCTGTCCGATGGAATGGACGCCCTGCTGTCGACGGTACAGATGCCGAAGGGGGTACCGGTGGCCACGGTGAGTGTGGGCAAGGCAGGCGCCATTAATGCGGCGGTCCTGGCAGCGGAGATCCTGGCCCTGGCAGACGCGGCCCTAGAGGAGCGCCTCGAGGCGTATAAGGCCAGGGGGGCGAAACTTTAGGTGCGAACCCGAGTTCTCCTTACTGGAGCGCGGGGACAGTTGGGCCAGGCCCTGACGAAGGTTTTATCCAAAAGTGTGGACCTGTTGCCGACGGCCCACCGGGCGGACGGCTCCGGCATGGCCGTCTGCGACGTTTCGAACTGGGAACAGGTCACCGAGGTGGTGGGGTCCTTTGCACCCCATATTATCGTGAACGCAGCCGCCTATACCGATGTAGACGGCAACGAGCGTGATCCGGAGAGGGCGCGACGGATCAATACACAGGGCGTGGAGCACCTCCTTACGGCCGGCGAAAAGGTCGGGGGTAAAATAATCCAGATCAGCACTGATTATGTCTTTGACGGCTTGGCCGGGCCTTATCTGGAGGGTGACGAGGCCAACCCTTTGAGCGTCTATGGCCGGACGAAGCTGGAGGCCGAGCGACTGGTCCTTGACGGCAACGGCCATCTGGTGGTCAGGGCCAACGTACTTTTCGGACCCGATATGGATGCCCCGTCCAGTTTCGTGGGTTGGGTGGTTCATTCACTGAAGGAGGAGCAAGGGATTTCGATTGTGGATGATCAGGTTAACAATCCGACCCTCACGACCCATCTGGCGGAGGCGGTTGGCATGGCTATCGAGAAGGAAGCCACGGGCCTGCTCCACTACGGCGGGTTGGAATTTGCCACCCGCTTTGAGTTCGCCCGGAAGATTGCCCAGCATTTCAGCTTGGCTACACAATGGATGTCGCCCATCACCACCGCCGAACTGGATCAGGCGGCGCCACGACCCCTAAGGAGCGGACTGGTGTGCAGTAAAATGAAGATGGAGTTGAATGTCACCAA